>USNJ01000264.1 GCA_900556055.1 uncultured Ruminococcus sp. | reverse complement strand
GCCGCAAAAACCACAGCAAGAGCGGCAAACGATGCCGCGGGTACGACCGCTGCCACCGCCCTCGGAGGATACAAAAGCCTGAGCAGAAATTCCTTTGCTTTCATTACATCACTTATCGGTTATCTCTTTCGCAAGCTGGATTATCTCAAAAGCATACTTCTGCTTTCCGATCTCCAACAGCTTTTTGTATATCGGATAATTCACGCCCATCGCAATGAAGCCGATGATGCCGAGTATGATTCCGACCGCTGTAAATGCACTTCCACCGCCTATCACATTCATCGAAAGGCACATTCCGAGACCTGCAAGCAGTGCGGAAATTATCCCGAATGTGTAGGTGAATATTGTCGCGGGAAGCTTCGCCCTTGCATCGAGCCTGCGCAGTGCGTTTACCTTTGATGTTTCCTTGGAAGCGTATTCATTAGCCAGATGCTCCGCATAAATTTTATCTGTGTTCATAATTCACAGCCTCCTTTATTTGATGATCTTATTATACATCATCATTCGGGATAACGGAACAACACAGATGCGGAAATGTGTTGATTTACAGCTCTTATTATACATTATTTCGCCGCTGATGTCCATGCTTTAAAAAAATTATCCATTCCCTCTTGACAAATCCCGAAAGGCGTGCTACAATTGTATTACATCATGTAGTACACCTAATACATCTACCACAGAAAGGAGAGATCGGAATGGAGCTTTTTCACATTGACCTGCTGAGCAGAACGCCAATTTACGAGCAGCTTTATAAAAAGATAGTCGAGCTGATGCTGAAAGGCGAGCTGAAAGCGAATGACCGTCTGCCTAGCGTAAGGGATCTTGCAAAGGAACTCGGGGTAAATCCGAACACTGTATCCAAAGCATACAGCCAGCTTGAGCATGATAAGGTCATATATACTCTTGCAGGCAGAGGCAGCTTCATAAACAATGTTCAGACTGACAGCATCAAGGAAAAGGCACTTGTTGACTTTGATGATGTGGCAGCGGAAGCACTTAAAGCGGGGCTTGATGTCAGCGAACTTCACGAAAGGCTCGACAAGATCACGAAAAACAGCAAAGGGGGCAGCGATCAATGATCGAACTTAAAGATGTCACAAAAAGCTTTGACACATTCACAGCCTTGGACGGCGTAAGCATGACCATAGAAACAGGCACCGCATTCGGTCTTTTAGGATCGAACGGCGCAGGCAAATCGACTATTCTCCGCCTTTTATCGGGCATTTACGTCCAGGACGGCGGCATAGTTTCGATAGACGGCGAGCAGGTCTACGACAACGCAAAGGCAAAGCAGAGGGTATTTTTCATAAACGACGAAACCGTCCAGTTTGCGGGATATACGCTTAAATCGCTGAAGGATTTCTACAAGGGATTTTACCCTAACTTCTCCGAGGAGATGTTCGATAAGCTGAGAGATACCGTAAAGCTTCCGCTCGACAAGAAGATCGACACATTTTCAAAGGGCATGAAGCGGCAGGCGATAGTTATAATCGGTCTTGCGTGCAGGACGGATTATCTTCTGCTTGATGAAGCCTTCGACGGTCTTGACCCTACTATGCGGATCATCGTCAAAAGACTTATCGTAGACGCAATGCTCGACAGAAATCTTACAACCATAATATCATCTCACAACTTAAAAGAGATAAACGAGATCTGCGATTCTGCGGCGCTTATCCATCAGGGAAAGGTGCTTTTCAACCGTGATCTTGACAGCTTGAAGGGAAATATCCACAAGCTGCAGCTCGTTCTCCCCGATGCGGAAGCCGAGTATACAAAGGAAAGCTTCCCCGAGCTTGATGTCCTGCATTTTGAAAAGACAAAGAGCGTCATTTATCTTATCGTAAGGGGCGGCGAGGACGAGATCAGAGAAAAGCTTGCACCGAAGAACCCGGTTGTGCTTGACATTATTCCCCTTACTCTGGAGGAGATATTTATTTACGAAATGGAGGGAACAGGCTATGACATCAACGGCATCAAGTAACGCAGTATCTGCGGAAAAGCAGCACACCGTGAATGCATTCCGCCACAACTTTTTTGAACAGCTGAAGGACAGCAAAAAGATGATGATAATCGTGTTCATCATGCATTTCTTCGCTGCACCCGTATGCTTTTTGAGCGCTATCTACAACTGCGCTACAAAAACCGACGTTAACCCCGATGATATGTTCGGCGTTATCGGCATATTCACAACTATCATTGCCGCAGGCTGCGGAATAATCATCGCACTGAACATTTTCAGATATTTGTACAAGCGTCCCGTGGTCGATATGTCGCTTTCTCTCCCGCTTTCGGGGAATGAAAAGTTCTTCTCCGATTTTCTTGCGGGACTTACGGCATATTTCGCACCGTTTATTGCGGCTGAGCTGTTTTCATTCATTTTCCTTGGCATAGGTCAGCTTGCATTCGGCGGAAAAGAAATAGTCATTTCCAAGTATGACACATATTACACAACGATATGCAATACATTCTCAACGTCAGCATTCCCGCTTCTGGAGCTTGTTATAGGCGGCATTGTCATCATGCTTATGATCTACGTTATGACATTGCTTGTAATTACCTGCTGCGGAACGCTCTTTGAATCCGCTGCATATACGCTTATGCTGAACGGACTTATCCCCGCTGTTATCGTCTGCGGCATTGCGCTTTTCTTCAACGACCTTTACGGCATCGACTTTGAAGATCAGTTCTTTGAGGTACTTGGCGTTACATCT
>USNJ01000263.1 GCA_900556055.1 uncultured Ruminococcus sp. | reverse complement strand
TGCGATAAAGGACGGCAAAATATCCGAAATAGCAAAAATCAGGAAAACATCATTTGAAACCGGGCATCAAAGCGGAACTGACTATTTTGTGAGATACATGAAAAACGGTGTTCTGTCGCCAAAAGCCAAGTCGATGAATGAGGACATTACATCGGATAAGCCGATAGTTACTGCGATCTCCGACAAGAACAGCGTAACTCTCAGATGGCAGGATATGGGTGCTGAGAAGTATAATATCTACAAGTATGTTGACGGAAAAGCTGTAAAGATAGGTTCTGTAAGCGGTACTTCTGTAAAGATAAAGAATCTTTATGCAGATACCGAGTATAAGTTTATTGTGACAGCGGTTATTGACGGAAAAGAAACCGCAATGATGAAGTCGGATATTGTGACGGTCAGAACCAAAAAAATATAACCAAAAGGACTGCTTCGGCAGTCCTTTTTTTGCGGCAAGATGTTATTTATTTGTGGCTTTTGCTTGACATTTTCGATATCGCAATGTATACTATATATAAATATGTGAATAAAAAAGAGAGGAAGTCCTTAATGAAGAAAATATTAAGCGTTGTCACGGCAATGGTCATGATATTCTGCATTTTTCCGCCGATAAGACCGTTTGCGGCGGAAACGATCAGCGCTGTAAGATATATTTTGGATTCGGAAAATTCACTCACCAAAATCAATGAGGATCTCGTTGCCGAAAAAATAGACAGCACGCTGATCAATTGGGATAACAACAATTATTACGTTGATAAAACTGTTGAAATATCCGACAGAATTGAGGTAAAGGGAGATGTATATCTTATCCTGACCGACGGCTGTTCACTTACCGCAAAGAAGGGGATCCATGTCGCAGCGGGAAATTCACTCACGATATACGGTCAGGAAAAAGGCACAGGCACTCTGACCGCAGAGTTCTATGCCGAAGAGTACGACTATTCCTACGATGCTGCGATAGGCGGAAATGACAAGGAAAGCGCAGGTGACATCGAACTGCACGGCGGCATTATAAGTATCCCATGCAGCGAAGAGGCGAAAAGCTGGATGTTGGGTGCGGCAATAGGCGGAGGATTCCAAGGAAACGGCGGAAATGTCACTGTTTACAATGGCACTATTGATATCCCGAACCCGAGAATGTCGTCTGCGGGAATAGGCGGCGGATCCCAAGGAAACGGCGGTACAGTAAGAATATACGGCGGAAATATTACCGCAAATAACGGCATAGGCGGAGGAGATGGCGGAACTAACAGCGACTTTTACATTTACGGAGGAAAAGTCGGAGGCACACCGCAAAGACGCGTTCAAAGCGGCGGCACGGTGACCGTCAAGGGCGGAGAATATACTATTACAGGTTTAGCCAATGCTGAGGCGTCACTGATCGCCGACAGAGTAATTGTTGATGGCGGAACACTTACCGCTGAGGGATCCAAAAACGGAATAAAAGCTTCAGAGGTCATGCTGTACAGCGGAACTCTTACAGCAGGCGGAGTTTCGTGCGGCATTGATGCAAATTCCATCGCCATAAGAGGCGGAAGGCTTAATGCATACGTAACTCAGGGCAGCGGCGCGCTTTCCTCCGAACCGCTGTTTGATCCTCATTCCGATCTTTCTGTTTTTGCGGGTTCGTATCCAAATCTTATTTATCATGCCGATGCTTCGGATTATGGAGAAAAGTATTTCTATGTAGAAGAAGGCAGCAGATACAAAGTAACATTTGACTATGGTGACGGAACGTTAAAGACCTATACTATCCCGCTGTCGGGAAAGATCACCCGTCCGCAGAATCCCACAAGCGCAGACGGCAAAGCATTCAACGGCTGGTATAACGGCGATGAGCTTGCTGATTTCTCCGCGGTTTATAATGACAATGTGACATTTACGGCAAAATGGGGAGAATATGCCGCTGTTGATTATGTCGAATATCTGATCGACATAAATGGTCATCCGACATTTTCCGATGAAAAAGTATATATTGCAGGTCCGTCCCTGAGCTCCTCCGGTTCAAGCGTTGTTCTGGATCAAACCGCAGTGACTAACGGTCTTTATAACGGAGTGATTTATGATGGCTGGTGCTATGTAAAGGGCAATGTTGTAATAAACGGCGATCTTATCATCACGGCATCTCCGGCATGGCTGATAATTACAGACGGAAGCTCACTCACGGTCAACGGGCGAATAATCATCAATGATCCGATCATCAACTTCCGTGTATATACACAAAAAGGCGGAACGGGAAAGCTTGTTGTAAATGCAGACAGCAGTGAACCCGCACTTAACAGGCTGCACCTGATAGGCGGAAATGCTGAGATAACAAATAAGCAGGGCCCCGCACTTTCGGGAAAGTTCATGCTTATCAGCGGCAGTCTTACAGCGGAAAGCAAGGGCGATACTGCGGTCAAATATCAAAGCAATTCGTTTTTGAGCCTGCTGCTTGGCAGTCTGACTGCAAAAAGCAGCACAGACAAGGCTATAGATTATCCCGAAGGTGAAATAGTTTTTTATGATAAGACCATTGATTATGACGTATACACAAGCGGTTCATCAAGCGGTTCGGGAAAGACCAAGCTTGCGGATATCTCACAGCTTTACACAGTGCTTGAAAACAGCGCATATGCCGAGTTCAAGCCTATTTTCTGCAATCACAGCGCAAACACCAACCCGACCTGCGAGGGCGCAAACTGCTCGGTATGCGGAACATATATCGCTCCCACGGGACA
>USNJ01000262.1 GCA_900556055.1 uncultured Ruminococcus sp. | reverse complement strand
CTTTTTATAAAAACCGCCACACTTTGTCCCTCTTTGATATCGGGGTCATATTCGGCAAGCCCTGCGAGATTTGGTGCCAGTTCTATGAAAACACCGTAGCTTTCGACTGAGCGGACTATTCCCGAAACTGTCTGACCAGCGGCGAACATATCGGCATTTTCTTCCCATGTTCCGAGCAGCTCTTTGTGAGTGAGCCACACTCTGCCGTTTTCTACGGATTTAACAATGACCTTTATTTCCTGACCGACTCTGAATCTGTCCGATGGATGTGAGATACGGGAAACGGAAATTGCGTCTATAGGTATAAGCGAAGGAACGCCGCAGCCTATATCAACAAAAGCGCCGAACTGTTCGAGGTGAGTTACCTTTGCGGGAATTATGTCTCCCGCCGAAAGCCCGGATATGTATTCGGCAATACATTCTTCCTGAACTGCACGCCTTGAAAGCATTGCGGATGTATTGCCGTTTCCGTCAGTAACAAAGCCTGTCACACGAAAGCAGACAGGCTTTCCGACTTTTGTTATCAGTGCGATATCCTTTGTCACACCGCTTTCAATGCCTTCTGCGCCTTCAACACGTGGGATTATGCCCTTCATGCAGTGAAGATCAACTATCAGATCATGGCTGCTGTCACATAATGTTGCATAAGCTTCCAGTATCTGACCCTTTGCCATTTCTTCTGTCAGAGTAAGCTGTGAACGCATTGCGCTGCGGTTTTCGGGAGTCGATATCAATGCTCCCTCTGGATAATATTTTTTCATTTTATACCTCCGGCATATAGTTTCTTTTTCGGGCAATATACCGATGCAGCTGCGGAAATTCGGCGGCTGCATCGGTCGGCTAATAAACTATATGCCTGAAAATGCCTGTCTATTCTTCATCACAGATCGGAATTTTTTACGGATAATCCGCCGTAGTTCACGAGATATGCCGAGGTTATCCCTGCATATTTCTGCGGACATCTTACTTTAACGGTCACAGCATCTGACTGCTGAGGTTCATGCCTGCTGCTGTCTGTGAAAAACAGCGGAACAGCTGCTGCGATACTGTTGTTTGACAGCGGACCGTAAGCAGGGTTTATCACAGGGTAAAAGGTGTATTCTTCGGGATATCCGCCTGCAAAGCTGCCGCTTATGTCTATGCTTGTTATCCCGCTTACTGAATGTCTGAGAGCTGCGCATGCACGTTCGGCGGAATCCACATTTTCAAATTCTGCTGTAATTTTCATATCATTATATCCTTTCATTTATGCTTGATATATGCTATTATTGCAAAAAAATTATTAAATATCACTGAAAAGAATTGCCTTTGCGGGCATAAAATGCTATAATATAATAGATTATCTATGTGAGGTGCATTTCGTTGGACGTCAGACCAAAAGATATTCTTAAAATGAAGAAAAAACATCCGTGCGGTTCTGATTCGTTCCTTGTGCTGCGTTCAGGAATGGATTTCAAGCTGAGATGCACGGGCTGTTCGAGAGAATTTATGATAGCGAGAAATAAGATAGAAAAAAATATAAAAAACATTATTCGCGAGGAAGATGAGTTGTAGCCGTTTTGTCATGCATAAAATCATGAAAGGAAACGGTCAGTTATGTTTGAAAATCTTAAGCTCACAGAGCAGAAATACAATGAAATAAGCGAAAAGCTTGTCGATCCCGCAGTCATTATGGATTCGGCACAGTATACAAAGCTTATGAAGGAGTACAAGAATCTTACTCCGCTTATCGAAAAATACAGGGAATATTCATCGGCTGAAAAGGCTGCCGAGGAAGCGAAGGAAATGCTTAAAGAGGGCGGTCTTGAGCATGATTTCAAGGAGCTTGTTCAGTCGGAATATGATGAAAACAAAGAAAAGACCGAAAGGCTTGCCGAAGAACTCAGGATACTTCTTATCCCGAAGGATCCGAACGATGATAAGAATGTCATCGTTGAGATAAGAGGCGGTGCAGGCGGCGAAGAATCAGCACTTTTCGCAAATTCGCTGTACAGAATGTACACAATGTATGCGGCGGCAAGAAAGTGGCAGATCGAGGTCATCAGTGCGAATGAGACCGAACTCGGAGGATTCAAGGAGATATGCTTCTCCGTCAGCGGCGAGGGAGCATATTCACGTCTGAAATATGAAAGCGGCGTGCATCGTGTGCAGAGAGTTCCGGAAACGGAATCTCAGGGACGTGTTCATACATCCACGGTAACTGTTGCCGTTCTTCCCGAAGCGGAAGAGGTCGAGCTGGAAATAAATCCGACAGACCTGAAGATAGATGTATTCAGAGCGTCGGGCGCGGGCGGACAGCATATAAACAAGACCGAATCTGCGGTAAGAATAACACATCTTCCGACTGGAATGGTCGTTGAATGCCAGGATGAAAGAAGTCAGCTGAAAAATAAAGAGAAAGCCATGAAAGTTCTCAGAACACGCCTTTACGACGCTATGCTTCAAGAACAGAATGACAAGATCGCATCGGAAAGAAAGTCGCAGGTCGGTACGGGAAAGCGTTCCGAAAGAATAAGAACTTACAATTTCCCGGAGGGACGTGTCACCGATCACAGAATAGGTCTGACACTTTATCGTCTTGATTATGTTCTGAACGGAAATCTTGACGAATTTATCGATGCACTTTCAACTGCTGACAGAGCCGCCAAGCTTGCCGAGCAGAGCAATGCGGAATAATACTAAAAACCTATTGAATTATGGGAATCTCTCGCCGCAAAACCACATATATCAAAGCTTTTGCAGCAATTTTTTC
>USNJ01000261.1 GCA_900556055.1 uncultured Ruminococcus sp. | reverse complement strand
AGGTCGTCCAGAAACGAAGCTCTTTCAGATTTGTCAGAGGTTCAAGAAAATCCATATTTTCCATATAGCAGCCCTGAACCTATGGACATTTCCCCACTTTCGGGAATGGATAAACTTGAAAAGCTTGATATCACTCACTACGGTTCCGATGATATTTCCGTATTTTTGCAGATGGATAATCTGAAAGAGCTTGATATCCATGAACAGGGCTATTCTCAGGAAAGCATTGATAAGCTGACCGAGGCTTTCAGCGACCGTAAGATAGAGATCAACAACGGACATAATATATAACGAATTATATATCGCAAAAAACGGAGCATTTCCTGAGGTGAAATGCTCCGCCTTTTTATTCTTCTTCGTCCTTGTTTTCCTCGGGCATATCGATTTCCAGACGCACCTTTGACACGCTCTGTTCGCTTGCCTCGGTCACAGTCACCGTGAAGATGCCCGACTTTATCGTTTCGCCCTTTTCGGGGATATGTCCGAAAAGCTCTATCACCCAACCGCCTACCGAGTTCGACTCGCTCTCGATAAGACCCTCGGGAAGTTCAAGCTCTTCAAGCATATCGTCAACAGAAAGCTCTGCGGATATCTCGTAGGTATTTACCGCTACCTTGACCACCGACGGTATGACCTCGTCGTTTTCGTCATATATCTCGCCGACAAGCTCCTCGATGATGTCCTCCAGCGTTACGATACCGCTCGTTCCGCCGTACTGATCCTTGACGATCGCCATATGTATCTTATTTTTCTGCATCTCACGCAGTATCTCCGAAATGGGACGCATTTCCGAGATAAATATTGCCTTCTGGATTATGCCCGAGATGGATTTCGCATCTTCGCCCTCGTCCATCATCAGCTTGAAAAAGTCCTTCTCGTGGATTATGCCTATGATGTTGTCTATCGTATTTTCATACACAGGCAGACGGGAATAGCGTTCGCTCAGGAAGATCTCCTTGATCTTTTCGATGCTTTCGTCCTTTTCGACCGCAACTACCTTGACTCTGGGAATAAGTATCTGCTCAACCGATGTTTCGTCAAATTCAAGAGCAGAGCGCACCAGCTCACCCTCCTGCTCTTCAAGAACGCCCTCATCCTCGATCTCGTCGATGATGTATTTCAGTTCGTCCTCAGTAACAGACGGCTGCTCATCGCTGCTTTTTATCAGCTTGCTCATTGCCTTTTTCAGCTGCATGAAAAGCCATGTCACAGGTGCCAGCAGCATCATGAAGAATGACAGCATAGGCGTGCTGAAAAGCGCCCATTTTTCCGCATTCTCTTTGGCAAACGACTTAGGGGTTATCTCGCCGAAGATCAGGACTATGACAGTCATAACGACCGTTGAGATGACCGCAGCAGTTCCTGTTCCGTACCTCTCTGCAAAAAGCTCATTGCACACGACCGTTGCAAGCGATGCCGAACAAATATTAACGATATTGTTTCCGACAAGGATAGTCGTCAGCACCTTGTCAAAGCTGTCCTGGAGATGAAGTGCCTTTTCTGCCCGCTTGTTACCCTCATTGGCAAGATGCTTCAGTCTTATCTTGTTGACCGAAGAAAAAGCCGTCTCAGTTGCCGAAAAGAATGCCGACAGCATGATCAGGATAACAATTATTATGTAGTTCAAAATATGACCTCCGTATTACTTTCTCCCTTTTCGGGAAATTATTGTAAGCCTATCTATTAAATACAGCTTTACAATTTATCATTTTATCATATCTGTATCACACTTGAAAAGGAGTATATATGAAAATTTACAATAATTTTATCATTTGGATATATATGCATAGAAAATACCCTTTAATTTGTCCCGATAATATGTTAAAATAAAAGTTGTATATATTGATTGGAGCTATTAAAATGATAGAAAAACTGTTCAGAAAAATTATTTCCATATTCCCGAAGCCGATCAGGGACCTGTATTACAAGCTGGAAGATGCGATAATGTATGTATTTTTCGGTGCGCTGACAACGCTCGTTTCCTTTGTGACACAGTATATTGCAAGCCGTGCGGGCTGCCCTGTCGTTGTTTCAACGATAATCTCATGGATATTTGCCGTGACCTTTGCCTTTTTCACAAACAAATTCTATGTATTCAAGGATAACCGCACGAATGCATCGGATTTTCTCAAACAGGCAGGCGCATTTTACGGTGCAAGGCTTGCTTCCCTGCTTTTCGAGGTAATATTCATGGCTGTCACCGTCGATAAGCTGCATCTTCATGAAATGCTTATGAAGCTCATTGCGCAGATATTCATTCTGATCGCAAATTATCTTATGAGCAAGCTTCTTATCTTCAAAAACAAGGACAACACCGATAAGGAGGCTGCTGACAAATGATCTGCATTACAGGCGATATACACGGCGATCTTTCCCGTTTCAATGACAAGCACATCAAAAAGCTCAGGAAAAACGACTATCTTCTTGTATGCGGAGATTTCGGGTTTCTCTGGGACGGCACAAAACGGGAGAAGCATATACTGAAAAAGCTTGGCAAAAAGAAATATTATATAATATTTGCTGACGGCTGTCATGAGAATTTCGACCTTCTGAAGGAATATCCCGTTTCGGATTTCGCAGGCGGAAAGGTGCGCATTATCAGCGGACGGCTCATGCATGCGGAAAGAGGCACTGTCCTCGACCTTGACGGCAAAAAAGTTTTCTTCTTCGGCGGCGGACAAAGCACTGACATCGACATCAGAAGCTCTGCCAAAAAGTGGTGGGAGGACGAGCTTCCCATCGGAAATGAGAT
>USNJ01000260.1 GCA_900556055.1 uncultured Ruminococcus sp. | reverse complement strand
GTTGATCCCGAGTTCAAGGGCTTCGAAAGAAAGAAGGGCTATTTCCCTGTACACTTCGTATGCATGGCTCAGTATGACGCTTCCATGCCTAACGTTACTGTTGCATATCCTCCCGAGCAGCTTACTATGACTATGGGCGAATATCTCAGCAAGATGGGCAAAACTCAGCTGAGAATTGCAGAAACACAGAAGTATGCTCATGTTACATTCTTCTTCAACGGCGGCGAAGAAAAGCAGTTTGACGGCGAGGACAGGATCCTTATCCAGTCTCCCGACGTTCCTACTTTCGATCTCAAGCCTGAGATGAGTGCTTACGAGGTATGCGATGCTGTTGTGAAGGCTATCAATGATGACAAGTACGATGTTATCATTCTTAACTACGCAAACTGCGACATGGTCGGACACACAGGTATTTTCGATGCGGCAAAGGCAGCTGTTGAGGCTGTTGACACCTGCGTTGGAAAGATGGTAGATGCTATCCTTGCAAAGGGCGGCGTTGCATTCATCACTGCCGATCACGGTAATGCGGATAAGATGCTCGAAGCTGACGGTTCGCCTTTCACCGCTCATACCACAAACCCTGTTCCTTTCATCGTTGTAGGTGAGGACTGCAAGGTAAGAGACGGCGGCGTTCTCGCTGACATCGCTCCCACAATGCTCAAGGTAATGGGTCTGCCTCAGCCTGAGGAAATGACAGGAAAGTCACTTATTGTCTGATATTTCGGATCTTGTGTTATATCTATCCGCTGTTCTTTATGGGCAGCGGATTTTTTTATATTGCCGATGTTAATAATATATACATTATGTCGCAATATATATCATGAATTTTTACACATTGTGTTGATTAATATGCTATAATATGACAAAATAATGCGGATTGACTGTTGAATGTCTGCAAAGAATAAGAGGGAAATATTATGACTGCAAAAGAAGAAACACAGGCTGCTGCCAATACAGAAGAAACTGCTGAAAGTCAGAATAATTTGGAAACAGTTGTCGAGAAAAAGGGCAAGGGAAAAGTGATCGGCTTGATCTCAGCTGTTGTTTTGATAATTGTTGTTGCTGCGCTGTTGATCTGGGGAAGAAATATGTCCGGAGCATCAACATCGGATTCATCTTCAAAAGATGCGAATAATCTTTTCAGCAATGGTCTGGCTGCTGTTATGGATTCAAACGGAAAATGGGGATATATTGATAAAAGCGGAAGCTACGTTATCAATGCGCAATTTGATGCCGTCGGAGCTTTTGGAGATAACGGTCTTGCACTTGTGAGGGTCGGCGATGGGGAAACCGGCAAGTATGGTTATATAGATAAAGAAGGAAAAACAGTTATAGATTTTCAATATAGACGGGCGTGGGGGTTTAACAAAAAAGGATTTGCAAAAGTGTATAACAGTGATGAAGAATACGGATATATAGATATAAACGGTGAATTTTCAACTAACCCTCTGCTTGATGAACAAGATTATTCCCCAAACGGTCTTGCTGCTTTGGATGCCGGTCCCGGTGGGCTGGGGGCGAAGAAATATGGATTTATCAATAAAAAAGGCGTTTATGTTATTGAACCTCAGTTTTGGTGGGCAGAGAATTTTACAAAAAACGGACTGGCTTGTGTGAAAAATAATGTCGGATTGTATGGATATATAGATAATACAGGCAAATATGTAATTAATCCTCAGTTTGATGGTGCGGCTTCATTTTCGGATAACGGTCTTGCACCTGTGGAGCAGGGCGAATTTTGGGGATATATAGATGAATCAGGAGAATTTGTTATTAATCCGCAGTTTGATCATGTATGGCCTTTTTCAAAAAATGGTCTTGCTCCTGTGGAAAAAGGGGACAAATGGGGGTATATAGACAAAACCGGAGAATATGTAATTCCCCCACAGTTTTTTCATGCCGAATCATTTAGGGATAACGGTCTTGCAAAAGTACAAATTGGTTCTTACACAGTTAATACAACCGGATTTATAGATAAAACAGGAGCTTATGTAATTAACCCTAATTTTAATTCAGCATCTGATTTCTTTGATGACGGATATGCTTGGGTAAAGGTTGGAGAAAAATGGGGAATCATCAATGATAAAGGAAACTATGTTGTTGATCCTCAGTTTAGTGATTATAATAGTTTAGCAAATATACCTTCCTAATAAAACATGTTCATTTGTGAAAATTCACAAAAAAGTCACCCGAAAAACTGTTGACATAAACTATAAAATGTGGTATAATCTCAAATAGTATGAAATTTGTCCTTTAAGTCAATCCCGTGAGGTTGACAAGGCGGTTGTTTCGGTTATACTGCAATTTTTATGCTGCATTCGGGTGCGGTGTATCTTTATGTATGTTTAGGTGAATTCAGCCTGTCTGTCGATCTTGACGGACAGGCTTTTTCTGTGAGGTGAAACGGATAATGCGGGAAAAAACGGTAATTATGGACGAAAGCTCCATGCGCCGTGCCATTGCCAGGATATGCTATGAGATCGCTGAGAGAAACAAGGGCGTAGGCGGGCTTGCTGTTGTCGGCATAATGTCAAGAGGCGAATATCTTGCGTTGAGGATAGCCGAAAAGCTGGGCGAGCTTGAAAGCTGCACTGTTCCTGTCGGAAAGCTTGATATAACGCCGTTCCGCGATGATGAGAAAAATATCTCGGACAGCGATTTCACCGATATTCCGTTTGACATAAAAGATAAGAAAATTATCCTTGTGGACGATGTTATCTTCACGGGACGGAGCGCTCGTGCTGCGATGGACGCTGTTATCGGCAGGGG
>USNJ01000259.1 GCA_900556055.1 uncultured Ruminococcus sp. | reverse complement strand
ATCGCCGCAAAAGCTTTGATATATGCGGTTTTGCGGCGAGAGATTCCCATAATTCAATGGGTTTTTAGTATTATACAGAGATTTTTCCGCAGAGCCTTTTCTCCTCTGATAAAAATATGATCCCCTTGGTGAAATTCCCGATTTCAGCTTTTTCGGGTCATACCACAAGGGGATCATTTCAAATATGTAAATATATTACGATCACATAAGTCCCGCTTTGATCTTTGCGGAAGTAAGGGTATTACGCATAAGCATAGCAATTGTCATAGGACCGACACCGCCGGGGACAGGCGTTATGTAGCCTGCCTTTTCGGAACATTCAGCAAAGTTCACATCGCCGCAGAGCTTGCCGTTTTCGAGGCGGTTCATTCCCACGTCGATAACAACTGCGCCTTCTTTTATCATGTCGGCAGTAACGAAGTTTGCACGTCCTACTGCTGCTACGAGGATATCAGCACGGCGGCATACCTCAGCAAGATTTTTGGTCTTGGAGTGGCAGATCGTAACTGTGCCGTTCTTATGGAGAAGAAGCATAGCCATGGGCTTGCCGACGATATTGCTTCTGCCGATAACAACACATTCCTTGCCGCTTATATCAACGCCTGTTGACTTGATAAGCTCCATAACGCCGGCAGGTGTACAGGGGAGAAATGCGAAATCGCCGATCATTATCTTTCCGACATTTACAGGGTGGAATGCATCAACGTCCTTTTCGGGACGTATAGCGTTGATAACAGCCTTTTCATCTATCTGTGAGGGAAGAGGGAGCTGAACGAGTATTCCGTTTACCTTGTCATCGTTATTGAGCTTGTCAACGAGAGCAAGCAGTTCTTCCTGAGTTGTTTCCTCGGGGAGTGCATACTCAGACGATTCAAAGCCCACCTCTGCGCATGCTTTTTTCTTGTTATTGACATAAACTCTTGAAGCGGGATTGTTTCCTACGATAACAACTGCAAGACCTATCGAAATGCCCTTAGCCTTGAGTGCATCGGCTTCCTCTCTGACCTCAGCTTTTACCTTTGCGGATATAGCCTTTCCATCAATTATCTGTGCCATGTTCATCATTCTCCTTTATATTTTCATTAGTTTCAGGCTCATCGTCAGTGATCCTGTCCTCCTTGCGGAGAGTTTCCTTTTCTGATTTTTTTGATGCTTTCTTTTCTTTTTCGGCAGCTTCCTTTTTATCCTGTTCCTCTATGAACTTTTTGGATTCTTCAGTATCCTTATAAAACACATAATCACCGACACGCTTTATATGGATCCTTATTCCAATGATAAGGCATACCGACAGTACAAAGCAAACACCCGCAACAAGCTGTGATATTCTGATGTGACCTACCATAAGACTGTCTGTTCTCATTCCTTCGATAAAGAATCGTACAAGTCCGTACCAGCCGAGATACATAAGGAAAAGCTCGCCATCGAATTTGCGGTGCTTTGAATACAGATGCAGGATCAGAAATCCGAGCAGGCAGAGCGTGGACTCGTATAAAAAGCAGGGCTGAACAGTTTCGTAAGCGTCAACTGTAACGCCTGTCTGTGCATATATGCTGTCTGCATTTTTCAGAAGATACGATTGAATACGTCCGCTTGACATTCCGAAAATGCTGTCGGTATTTGCTCCGAAGCATTCGTGATTGAAAAAGTTGCCCCATCTGCCTATTCCCTGACCGATGAGAAATCCCATGCCTGCGAGGTCGAGAAGGGGAGGAAGCTTTACCTTGCGTATCTTTGCGGTGATGCAGCCGACTATCAACGCACCGATAAGTCCGCCGTATATCGCAAGTCCGCCGTCTCTTATAGCAAAAATGCTTTTGAGATCATCCTTATAATCATCCCACATCATGACAACGTAATAAAGTCTTGCGCAGATTATTGCACCGAAAAATCCGGCAAATACGGCATCAAAAGCGCGGTCGCTGCTGAGCCCGAAAGATCTCATGCGTTTGAAGCAGTAAATAAGCGCAAGGACAAGACCTGTCATTATGATAAGTCCGTACCATTTTATAGTAAATCCGCCGATAGTCAGCGCATTGCTTACGACATGTATATCAATGCCGAGCTTTGGAAATACGATATTTGACGGTTCAAGCGGTTCCACCTTTGTCAGAAGCTCATAATTCATCTGATCTTTCCTCCTCAGCTTTAGGTTCAATTATCGAAAGGACCGCATTGTTTGTGTCGATAGAGCAAAGCCTTTTCTGAACATCTTCAAAAGTCATTTCAGCGATTATTTCTATTTCATCAAACGGAGAAACCCCGTCCATCTGAGAATTCAGCATGAGTGTAGCTGCCGATTCTACGTCATTAAGCTCACGTATCGCAGATCCGTAGAAGGATTTTTTCAGTGCCTCGAAAGAAGTTTTGTCAAGACCCTCTGTCTTGCATCGCTCGATCTCTGCTGTGATAACATCATAGACACGGTGCGGTTCTCTTGATTCGCCGCCGAAAAGCGGGCAGAAATATCCGTCTCCCGTAAATACATCAAATGAGAAGGTCGAGTTGATAAGTCCCTCGTCATAATATTTGCGGTAGAAATCCGAGCCCTCATATGAGATGAGTGCCAGAACGAGGTCGGTTTCAAGCTCAGCTTTCAGACGCTCATAACCGTCGAGCGGCTTCATTTTAAATCCGATATAGAAGATAGGTACAGCAACTTCAAGCTTCTGCCTGATTTCCTTTTCATTCACTTCATAAGGCTCTTCATCAAATGCCGAGATCGGGGATACAGGATCGTTCGGCTTCAGAAGTCTGTCGCATATTCCGACTATCTTATCCTC
>USNJ01000258.1 GCA_900556055.1 uncultured Ruminococcus sp. | reverse complement strand
TTGAGCAACGCTCGAAAATACGTCACTGAGAGGGTTGTGAAAAACGGCAGAAACGATTTATTCAGCGTTTCCTTAGGATGAGCAAGCGTGACCCAGCAGCTGCTCTGTCCGCCATTTCTTTGGTGAAATACCGTATATGCTCTTGAATGCTCTTGAAAAATGAAGCTGGTTATCATAGCCCACAGCAGAGCTTATATCCCCGACAGAAAGCTTTGTGAGTTTTAAAAGCTCCGCAGCCTTTACCATACGGTAGTTAAGCAGAAATTCCTGCGGAGATTTCCCCAACGCTTCCTTGAATATCTTTCCGAAATAGCTTCGGTTCAATCCGCATATGTCTGCAATATCCTCAACGGAAATATCATTCTGAAAATTATGCTCGATAAATTCAATTGCTTCATGAATGTAAAAATCACGGAGCTTGCTGCTGTGATGCATTTTTACTCCCTCGGTAGAGCGTGTAAGATGATCTATAAACAAGTAAAGATGGCCTATGAGATGAAAGGGAGATGAGCTGCCGTTTTCGGCAATATAGTTCATCTCCTTCATCATTTCTTCCCGAAGCTCCTTTGAACGTGCTTTGTATATGGGCTGATCCAAGGAGAAGCCGGCTGTTTCAACAACAGCCTTTGCACGCAGTCCGTCAAATTCTATCCACACATATTCCCAAGGCATATCCTTATCGGCAATATACATTGTGATCTGATCGGGAAAGATCATAAAGCCCTGCATACTTTTTATGGAATATTCCTTTGTTTCTCCGTTTTTGTCATATGCGAACAGCTTTCCCGTTCCCGAAATGACATAATGAAACAGATAATGGTTTCGTGCGGCGGGACCGAAGGAGTGAGCTGGTGAGCACTTTTCACGTCCGCATTGAAAAAGGCTCAGGTCAACAAAATTTTCACTTGGAAATACAGAAAAAAGCAGGTCATTCACAATAGTTCCTCCTTGTCATTTCAGACATATTTATTTTAATATCCGAAGCATTTTTATTAGTATATCATAAAATATACCATAATGCAACATCGTTCGATTATTTTGTACAAAAGCGGCATAAAGGTATAAAATACATTGATTTATGCGATTTACAAAACGCATTATGGTATGATATACTTATATCAGAAAAACAGACACGGCATTATATATCAAAAAGGAGGAAACTCATATGAATAAAGCTAAAACGGCAAGATCATTACTGCTTCTGGCGGCGTTATCGTCAACGCTTCTTTTGCAGGGCTGCGCTTCGGGCGAAAGTTCCGACGGAAAAGTACACATCACCATGATCCAGTACAAGCCCGAGGCTGTAAAGGCTTTCGAGAAAATAGAGGAAAGGTTCAATGCTGCTCACGATGATATTTACCTTGACATTGAGTCGCCCAACGAGGCTATGACCGTTTTGAAAACAAGGCTTATAAGGGAGGATTATCCCGATATTGTGGGAATAGGCGGCGATATAAACTACTCCAATTTCCTTGACGCAGAGCTTTTCGCAGATATCTCCGACCTTGATGTGGTGAGTGATATAAAGCCTGCATATCTGCAAATTGACAAGGATCTGGAATTTATACCGCAGGAGGGTGTTTATGCACTTCCTTATGCCGCAAATGCAGCAGGTATCCTTTACAATAAGGATATGTTTGACGAAAATGGCTGGGAGATTCCGCAGACATGGAGCGAATTTACAGAGCTGTGCGAAACCATTAAGGCGACAGGCACAAATCCTCTTTACCTCGGCTATAAGGACACCTGGACTTGCCTTGCGCCATGGAACGCACTTGCAGTCGGACTTGCTCCATCGGACGTTTGCAGCAGGGTAAATTCCGGCGATACCACATTTAAAGCGGAATACGCAGAAGTGGCTGAAAAGATAAAGGTGCTGCTTGATTATGCTGAGCCTAACCCTTACGCATACAGCTACAATGATGCCTGCACCGCCTTTGCAAGGGGCGAATCGGCAATGTATCCGATCGGCAGCTATGCTGTTCCGCAGATACTTTCCGTAAATCCCGATATGAATATTGATTCCTTCCCGTTTCCCGCAAACGATAACGAAGCGGATAATGTACTTAATTCGGGAATAGACCTGCAGTTCTCCGTAATGAAGGAGTCCAAAAACAAGGAAGCGGCTTATGAGGTGCTGAGATTCCTGTTAGAGGACGAAACCGTTCAGATATACCTTGATGATCAGGGCGGTATTGCCTGCAAGGAAGGCGATTTTGCACTTCCCGTTTTCCTGAATGGAATGGAACAGTATATAAAGGATAATAGAATGTCCGACTACCACGACCACCATTATCCCAGCGAAATGAGCGTTGACGCACTTATCCAGACCTATCTTATGGACGACAGCGAAAACTCCGCAGAAGCATTCCTCGACCGTTTTGACAATGAATGGGTAAGATACAACAGAGATCTTATCGCAAAGGTAAAAAAATATGAGGAGGGTCAGAAATGAGTAAACCTAAAAAAATGTCCGACAGACAGAAAACCTATATTCTTATGCTTCTCCCTGCACTTATTCTGTTCGTGATCTTTAACACTATACCGCTTATAACGGGTGCAATGTACAGCTTTACGAATTACAGGGGCTACGGCAGCTATGAATTTGTGGGACTCAGAAACTACATCGACCTTTTCTCCGATTCAAGAGTTGGAAATTCCTATCTGTTCACATTTAAATATGCCATTGCGGGAACTATCCTCGTAAATCTGCTGAGCCTGCTGCTTGCTCTCGGACTTAACAGCAAGATAAAATGCAAAAGTCTGCTCCGTGGAGTTTATTTT
>USNJ01000257.1 GCA_900556055.1 uncultured Ruminococcus sp. | reverse complement strand
GACTTCCAACCCGTTCGAATCCCCAAAAAAACGAAAAAAGCAAAAAATACGAACCGTTGGGGTTCGTATTTCTTACTTTTGGTGGAGATAAGGGGATTCGAACCCCTGACCTGTTACATGCGAAGCAACCGCTCTCCCAACTGAGCTATACCCCCGTTTATGGTGGAGACGAAGGGGATCGAACCCTCGACCTTTTGAATGCCATTCAAACACGCTCCCAACTGCGCTACGCCCCCATTTGGTTACAAGCACATTATATCACGATGCACTGCGTTTGTCAAGAAAAAAATAGCGGAGCAGATCTGCAAATCTTCCGTGCAGATCTGCTCCGCCGACAGTCATCAGTTCTGACCGTAATATGCATTTGCGCCGTGCTTGCGCAGATAGTGCTTATCCAGAAGCTCCTGCGGCATGCGTCCTGCCAGCGGATCTATCGCCATTGCATGGTAATTCATGAATGCGATCTCCTCCAGAACGACTGCGTTGTGAACAGCCTCCGCAGCCGATTTTCCCCATGTAAACGGGCCGTGATTTTTTACAAGAACAGCAGGGATGGTCATAGGATCTATGCCCTTGAATGTTTCGATTATAACTGTGCCCGTTTCCTTTTCGTATTCGCCGCCGATCTCAGCGGGTGTCATATTTCTTGTGCATGGTATTTCGCCGTAGAAATAATCTCCCTGCGTTGTTCCCATAGGGATAATGCCTTTTCCTGCCTGTGCGAATGATGTTGCCCAGCGGCTGTGTGTGTGGACAATTCCTCCGAGATCTTCAAATGCACGGTAAAGCTCAAGATGTGTAGGTGTGTCGCTTGACGGCTTATAATGTCCCTCAGCGACCTTTCCCGTTGCAAGCTCTACAACTACCATATCATCGGCGGTCATTCCGTCATATTCAACGCCCGATGGCTTTATTACGACCATTCCGGACTCTCTGTCAACTGCCGAAACATTTCCCCATGTGAATGTTACAAGGTGATATTTAGGAAGCATGAGGTTGGCTTCAAGGACTTCCTGTTTTAACTTTTCAAGCATTTATCTCACTTCTCCCAGTAATTTTTCTGCGCCGACAGCCGATTTGTATCTTCCGATATACTCGCCGAAGCCGTCTTTTCCGTTCTTTTCGGGGGATACAGTCAGCTTTTCCATTCCCGCAAATACTTCGGCATCAAGCCAGTCCGCAAGTGATCTTCCGCCGCCGTTTATCATGTACGATGCGAGGAGAGCCATGCCCCATGCGCCGCCTTCGCCTGCTGTTTCCATGACAGAAACAGGCGTATTGAGTGCGTCCGCAAGTATCTGCTGCGCTGTTCCTCTGACCTTGAACAATCCGCCGTGTCCGGTAAACTGATCGGCTCTGACATTTTCCTTTTCAAACAGGATATCCATGCCTATTTTCAGCGATGCGAATGCCGAATATATCTGCGCTCTGAAAAAGTTTGCGAGATCAATTTTTCCGCCGGGCATTCTGAAATACATCGGTCTGCCTTCGGAAACGCCCGTTACAGGTTCGCCCGAAAGATAGTTGAACGCTGTGACTCCTCCGCAGTCGGCATCACCCGTCATCGCATTTTTGTAGAGCATTTCATAGAGTGATGACTTGTCCGTTTTATGTCCCATAAGCTCGGCGAATTCACCGAACATTTTCACCCATGCGTCCAGCTCGGAACAGCAGTTGTTGCAGTGGACCATTGCAACGGGAGAGCCGTCGGGAGTGGTCACAACGTCTATCTCGGGATAATAGCCCGAAAGGGGCTTTGAGAGAACGAGCATTGAGAAAATAGATGTGCCTGCGGAAACATTTCCCGTACCGGGGAGAACACTGTTTGTAGCCACCATTCCCGTTCCCGCATCGCCCTCGGGAGGACAGAGCTTCACGCCCGCTTCAAGTGTGCCTGTGGGGTCAAGAAGCTTTGCGCCCTTTTCGGTGAGCACTGCATCTCCCTCCCCTGCCCTGAGAACTGTGGGGAGGATATCCCTGATATCGCCTGCAAAATCCTTTGATCTGAGCAGAGGGATAAGCTTTTCAATGTACTTTTCGTTGTATGTACCGTTTTCGATAGGGAAAATTCCCGAAGCCTCGCCCACGCCCACAGTGCGCTTTCCAGAAAGAAGATAGTGGATATATCCCGCAAGGGTGTTTATGTGGGTGATCTTGGAAACGTGCTCTTCCTTGTTTAAAATTGCCTGATAAAGATGAGCAATGCTCCAGCGTTGGGGAATGTTGAAGCCGAAAAGCGCGGAAAGCTCTGCGGCTGCCTGCTCGGTCATAGTGTTTCGCCAGGTCCTGAAAGGAACAAGGAGCTTGTCGTTTTCGTCAAATGCCATATATCCGTGCATCATTCCCGAAATGCCCATTGCACCGTAGGACTTGGGAACAACGCCGTATTTTTCGCTGATATCCCTTATAAGGTCAGCATAGCAGTCCCGCAGACCGTCTTTGATATCATCTTCCGAGTATGTCCATATGCCGTTTTCAAAGCGGTTTTCCCACTGATGACTGCCCGAAGCTATGGGTGCAAAGGTGTCATCAATGAGCACTGCTTTTATCCTTGTGGAACCAAATTCTATGCCCAGATAGGTCTTGTTATTCCGGATTTTTTCCTGCACAGTCATCATTTTCACCTCTTAAGTCTTGCTGTTGCGTCGAGCATTGCAAGCTGCTGTTCAAAAGTGTTTATATCGGTCTTGTCGTCGATTATCACAAGCTCTGTGTCGGTCATTTTTGCAAAAAGACGGATATCTTCCTTGGTAAGAGCCGTGGACACAACAGCGTGATGTGCGCCGCCTG
>USNJ01000256.1 GCA_900556055.1 uncultured Ruminococcus sp. | reverse complement strand
TGCCGATGAAGCTTTTGACAGATGCTGCAAGGTATTCGGTGCTGCTGCCGTATGCCGTGCTGTTGTTTGTGAGAAGACAGGCTGCGAGGTGTATATCCATTCAAACGATGCTTCAAAGCTGTCAAATCAGACTATGAATCTGTCCGCATTTTTCAGAATGCCGCCTGTCGATCCCGTTGAGGAGTACAAGACTTTAAGCCATAACGATATCATCGAACAGGACGAGCTGAAGTTCAGGGTAATGCTTACAGCGGGACATTCAAGCGGTTCGGTATGCTATATAATTGATGACATTATTTTCAGCGGAGATACGCTTTTCAGACTTTCCGCAGGACGCACCGACATGAGAGACGGCAATTTCCAGGCGCTTAAAAATTCGCTCAGCATGATTGCGGAGCTGAATGATAAGCCCGATTATGTTGTATTCCCCGGACACGGCGAGCCTACCCGTCTCAGCTATGAAAAGGAAAACAATCAGTTTATGCAGGAGAATTCCGATTATGACGGTATGCTTTAAAGGCGCAGATTTCAAATACGAAACGGAAGCTATACTGAAGCTTTTTTTCCCTCTGAGACATTTTTCTTTTTTCTATGACGGAGATGAGATCGTTCCCGATGAGGACGGAGATAACATTGAAATTTCCGTCACAGGAACAGAAGTCAGCGTGAAGATATCCCTTGGAAACGGCGGATATTCTGAAGATAAGGTCACGATAGATCCCGAAAAAATCACTAAGAATGAAGCGGAATATCAGTCGTGCAGAATGCTGTTTCTAATGCTGCGAAAGCTTACGGGGATAAGTCCCGAGTGGGGTTCGATAACAGGCATACGTCCCGTAAAAAAGGTCAATGCGCTGATGAATGAGGGCTTTTCAAAGGAGGATATCCGTGAAAAGCTTAAAGAAAAATACTTCATTTCCGACAGAAAATTCGAGCTTGCATATCTGACTGCGGCAACTCAGAAGCACGCTTTAGATACGCTTGATAAGCGGTCGTGCAGCCTTTATATTTCGATCCCGTTCTGCCCGTCAAGATGCATTTACTGCTCGTTCGTTTCACATTCGATTGATACGCCGAATGCGAAAAAGCTTGTCCCGCTCTATGTTGACAAGCTTTGCGATGAGCTGAGGATCACAGCTGACATAATGCGTGAAACGGGACTTTCGCTCGATACTATCTACATCGGCGGTGGCACTCCTTCATCGCTTTCGGCGGAACAGCTCGAAAAAGTGATGAAAACAGTGAAAAAATGCTTTGACATTTCGGATATCCGTGAATATACTGTAGAAGCAGGCAGATGTGACACCATCACTGCCGATAAGCTGAAGGTCATAAAAGCGCAGGGCGCAACGAGAATTTCCGTCAATCCGCAGACGATGAACGATGGTGTTCTCAGGGCTATCGGCCGCAGACATGACTCGGAGGGCGTTGTTAAGGCGTTCAGGCTTGCCCGTGAGATAGGCTTCGACAACATAAACATGGACACGATAGCAGGTCTGCCGACAGACACGCCCGAAGGATTTAAAAATACCATAGAAAGGCTGATAGACCTTGATCCCGAGGAAATAACCGTCCACACGCTGACGCTAAAGCGCTCGGCAAATCTTTTCCGCGAGGAGGATATGGTGAGCGATGAGAACATCGAGGAAATGGTGAACTTCTCTTTCGATCGTCTGACATCGGCGGGATATCTCCCGTATTATCTCTATCGGCAGAAAAATACGCTGAAAAATCTCGAGAATGTGGGCTATGCAAAGGCAGGCAAGGAAAGCCTGTACAACATCTATATAATGGAGGAAGCGCAGACTATTCTTGCATGCGGAGCATCGGGTTCAACAAAGCTGTATGACACGCAAACGGGAAAGATCAGCAGGGTGTTCAATTACAAGTATCCATACGAATACATTTCAAGATTTGACAAAATGTGCGAAAAGAAATCTGAGATCACAAATTTTTTTAACGGAGGTATCGGTCATGAATTTTGTAGATGATATTCTAGATGTATGCTCAAAGGCGGTAGATACGGCGATCGACAAGACAGGTGAGGTCATTGACTACTCAAAGAACCGTCTTGACCGCTCATCGCTGAAGGTAAAGATCCGTGAAAAATATCAGGTTCTGGGCAAGCTCTGCTATGATATGACAGAGTCGGGCGAGGACGATATGGGCACTATGAAGCGCATAATTGCAGATATCCGTTCGCTGAAGGACGAACTTGCAAAGCTTGAAGAGGACACACTGCGCCGTGAAAAAACGAAAGTCTGCAAGGTTTGTCATGCAAAAAATCCTTCATCATCGGCATATTGTGCGAAGTGCGGGGAGAAACTTTAAGCTTTAAGAGGAAAATAGTTTTTTATGAAGAAAAATGATATCGTCAGGACCGAGATAACGGGAATGACAGCTGAGGGAAACGGTGTCGGCAGGGCAGAGGGAATGGCAGTTTTCATTCCCTCCGCCGCTGTCGGGGACGTTATAATGTGCAGGATCGTGAAGGTGCTGAAGAGCTATGCGTTCGGCATTATTGAGGAGATGATCGAAAGCTCTCCCGACAGGATCGAGCCTGACTGCCCTGTTTATGCGAAATGCGGCGGCTGCTGTTTCAGACACATTTCCTACGATGCCGAAAAGAAGATAAAGGAAAATGTCGTCAGGGACGCATTTCTGCGCCTTGGCGGATTTTCGCCCGAAAGCTGCTGGTGGAACCTGTGAGGTGATTTAATGTTAAAAACCTTAACCAATGCCTTTAAAGTAAAAGAGGTCCGTAACAGATTACTGTTCACATTCGCGATGTTAGTTGTCATCCGTTTTGGATGCC
>USNJ01000255.1 GCA_900556055.1 uncultured Ruminococcus sp. | reverse complement strand
CCGTGATACTTGCGGTAAACTATCGCACCGCATGACTTTTCATGTAGCATGAGCCGTTTTTCCTTTCCGAACAGTCCGACATAAGAGCCGTCTGTTGCAAATTTGTATGTTCTTTATAATTATAACACAAAAAGCCGCGTTTGTCTTGCTTTTTTCAAAAAAAATATAAAAAATTAATCACTTTTTTATTCATTGATAGACACTTTCAACAAGTTTTTATTATTATATACAAAAAGCAGCCTGAATAATTGTTCAGACTGCTTAAAATAACACTTTACTTTGACAAGCGTATCCTTGACTTTATTCTGTTTCGGACGCAGAATTTACTTTTTCGGGTTCTTCGGCAGGAGGTTTATACTAAACACCAATTAAAAACTATACAAAAAATCAAGCAAAAACTCTGATATATGGTTTTTGCGCCGATTTTTTGTCTATAGTTTTATTGGTGTTTAGTATAACTCATTTAAAACAACGTTTCCGGCACTTGAAGCAGAAATTATCTTAGTAATTCGGTAACGTTAAGGCTGTCCTCGGGGTTCGGGGAGCTGCCGTTGTCGGAATAAAGCGTGTATGTTCCTGCCTCATAGCCGATGAGCTTCAATGTATCGGCTGACAATTCTCCCGTACAGCCTGCGGGCTTTCCGAAGGGTATCGCCTTGTTGCTGCGTATAAAGAACACAAGCTCGTCAAGATCGGCATCAACATAATGATGACCCTTCGGAAGTATCTGTGTTTCATAATTTTCATACGATTTCATTCTCACGAGCATCATTTCTTCTGGGAGATATACATATCGTCCCTTTGTGTTCTGCTTGTAAACGGGAGCTATCATAAGCTCATTTCCGATAAGAAGCTGATCCTCGGTCTGCTTTGCCATATCATCATCGGGGAAATCAAATGAAAGGGGCTTGAACATCATTTCATCGTTTATAGCAGCCTTTAAAAATTCGCTGTAAAGATACGGGATAAGGCAGTATCTTATCTTTACCATTTCGGCGGCAGCACTTACATTGTCAAAGCGGTAAAGCTCCTGCATACGAGTGCCGTCTGCGGAATGATTGCGGAAAAGAGGAGTGAACAGCGAGTATTGCAGCCAGCGGAGCATAAGATCCTCGGTAGTATCTGCGCCGAAGCCGCCAACATCCGAGCCTATGAAAAGGAAGCCTGCCATATTGAGTGCAGGAAGCTGCTGCATTGACTGGAGGATATGCGACCACCACGACTTGTTGTCGCCCTGCCAGATACCGCCGCAGCGGTGAGCGCCGATGTAGGACGAACGAGAGAAGAACAGAGTTCTCTTTTCGGGGCAGATCTCCTGCAATGCTTCAAATGCGGAACGTGTCATATTCATTCCGTAGAGATTGTGGACATCGCTGTGCTTTATCATTTTTCCGTCAACGTTGTGATAGAATTTGTCATAATCACCCTTGTTTCCGTTGAGCCCTGCGACCATTCCCGTGAATGTGAAATACTCGTTTATACCCATATTGCCCGAGGTGAGCTTTTTTATCTCGGCGAGAGTGTCTGCAAGCCTGTCCTCGGTGTAGAAAATCGCAGGCTCGTTCATATCGTTCCAGAAGCCTTCAATGCCAAGCTTTGTAAGAACGGAATATTTTCTGCCGAACCATTTTCTTGCTTCGGGCTGAAGAAAATCGGGGAAATGTACTCTTCCGGGCCAGACAGCACCCACAAAATCTCCGCCCTGTGCATTTTTGCAGAAGTAGTTATTGCGAACGCCCTCTTCGTAAACATCATAGCCGTCCTCTATCTTAACGCCTGCGTCGATGATCGGAACAAGGTGTATTCCCTGCTCTTTCATATCATTTACAAGCTTTTCAAAGTCGGGGAAGCTCTCCTTGTCAACGGTAAAATCCTTGTAGCGTTCCATATAGTCGATGTCAAGATAGATGCTGTCAATGGGGATCCCTGCCGATTTGTAATTCTCCGCAACGGTGCGGATATCCTGTTCGTTTTTATATCCCCAGCGGCTCTGACCGTAGCCAAATGCCCAGAAAGGCGGAATATAGCTTCTGCCGATAAGCTGTCTGAACTGCTTAACGATGTCCTTTTCGCTTTCGCCCGTGATGATATAAACGATAAGGTCGTTTTTATCGGCTTTTATCTTCATTTCGCTTCTTTTTGTATAGCCGATGTCAAATTCCATTCTTCCGGCATAATCAAAGAATACACCGAAGGTCTGCTTTCCGCTTATGATGATGAAATTATGTGAGCCGTAAAGCGAGCGAGTGTCCTCGTGGTGATTGGGATTGTCGTAGTTCCAGCTTACATACTGCCAGCCTCTTTTGTTTATGCCTCTTATCTGTTCGCCAAGGCCGTAAACAACATCATCTTCGGAAAAACGATAGACAAATCCGCCCTCTCCGTCTGTTTCAAAGTATGGGAGAGCATCTTCCGAAGCCGAAATGTTCTTTACAGCTGCTTCTGTGGGGAATGGTTCACCGTAAATATATTTTTTTATCATTCGAATACTTCCTTTCATATATACTGTTGAAATTTTTCCTTCTGTATGATATAATACTATAAAATATCACTTAAATCTATTGATATTCTACTGAATACCGATACTATCCTACTTTTTGAAAGGAGAAACCTATGAACGATCCCACTTCAAAGGAAAAACGGATACACAGCTCGGGAATAAAGCCGTTCAGCTATTACAAATGCGTTATTCCCGATCATTTTTACTGTGTTCCCATGCACTGGCACAGCGAATTCGAAATCAATTTCGTCCGTACCGGTTCTGCAGAATTTATCTGCGGCGAACAGAAATTCCGTTCCGCTGACGGAGATATTATTGTGATTCCGCCTAAT
>USNJ01000254.1 GCA_900556055.1 uncultured Ruminococcus sp. | reverse complement strand
TCATGATCGGAGGTCCGCACATTACAACTGTTTTGCCGAGGTCGGGGTTAAGTTCCTTAACATAGTTGGGAACGAATCCAACGTGACCGTCCCAGCCCTCCTGCTCACGGTCGATAGTCAGGTTGACTTCAATTCCGTCATCAGCCATCCACTCGTCGAGGATCTCTCTGTAATCAACGAGATCGTCCTTGGAACGTGAACCGTAGATGATCTGAACCTTGCCGTAGTTAGCACGGTTGTCTCTTACATAGTTGATAACGGAGCGGAGGGGAGCAAGTCCGATACCGCCTGCGATAAAGAGGAGGTCCTTGCCCTTGAATGCGCCCTCAACGGGGAATCCGTTGCCGTAAGGTCCTCTGATAGTGACCTGCTGGCCAACGTCCATAGCATGGAGCCATGTTGTAAGGCAGCCGCACTTCTTGATACTGAATTCCATGAATTCAGTGTTTGTAGGAGATGAGGTGATGGAGAACATAGCCTCGCCTACGCCGGGGATAGAAAGCATTGCGCACTGTCCGGGGATATGCTCAAAAACCTTTTTGCCGTCTGTTCCTACGACTCTGAATGTCTTAACATCGGGAGTGTCCTGTCTGATGTCGGTAACAACGCCGATCTTAGGAATGAGTGTTTCGTCGATCATTTCGATTCTCCTTCCAGTGTTTTCATAACCTTAACGATATTCATGGAGATAGGACACTTGGAGAGACATCTTCCGCAGCCTACGCAGCCGAATTCGCCGTTATTGTTAGCGGGGAAATAAACCAGCTTATGCATAAAGCGCTGTCTGAAACGCTCGAGCTGAGTAAGACGGGGGTTTCCGCCTGCCATCTTTGTGAAATCGGAGAACATGCAGGAATCCCAGCATCTGAAACGCTTGATGCCGTGTCCTGTGTCGAAATCACGGATATCGTAGCACTGACAAGTCGGGCATACGAAAGTACATGTTCCGCAGCCGAGGCATGAAGCGGACAGTTCAGCCCACTTGGGTGAATTGAACAGTTCCATCATCTTGTCGCCGCCGAAGGAATCTGTTGAAAGGTTTGCGAGAGGAAGCTTCGGGAGGATCTCCTTGAGAGCCTTCTTCTGAGCCTCAACGGGAGCAGCATCGCCCTCGGAGAGAACAGCCTTGACCTTCTCAACAAAAGCATTGCCCTTGTCTGTCTTAGCTTCCATGAACAGCTCGTCATCTGTCATATAGCAGACAACATCTCCCTCGGGAGCAGTCGGATCAACGCCGAAAGCTGTGCAGAAGCAAGTCTCCTCGGGACGTGAGCAAGCCATTGTAACGATGGTGCCGTGTTCCCTTCTGGACTTATAATATGAATCCACGGGATCTGAAAGGAAAACCTTGTCGAGGATAGAGAAGCTTCTTGCGTCGCATGCTCTTACTCCGAAAATAACGAAATCCTCTTTTTCGGTTCTGGGATCAATGATGTCGATCTGCTGACCTTTCATCTTGAATTCAACGAGATTTTCTGTCTGGGGGAAGAAAAATTCCTTAGCACTCTTGACGGTCTTGAGAGCCTTGCTCATTTCCATACCGTCGCTCCATCTTGTGAAGCGTGCCTGACCTGCGCCGTCGTCAGCGGGGATATAAAGCGCACCGCCCTCTGCAGCAGCCTTGAACAGGTCGTTAAGTTTAGTCAGGGAAAGCTTGAACATCAATCATTTACCTCCCTTTGTATATACTACGCTCGGCTCAACATCTTCGGTATTGAATATGTTAAGAGGCGCTCTTGTTTCGGTATCCTCGCCCGCCTGAAATTCGCCGTAGAATTCATTGATATCCTTGATGAACTTTCTGTTCAGCAGGTGCAGGGGGATATTCTGGGGACATACTCTTGAACATTCACCGCAGTCTGTGCAGCGTCCGGCAACGTGGAATGCACGGATGATGTGGAACATGTTCTCCTCGAAGCTGTCAGCGGCAGCCTTCTGAGCAATTCCCGAATTATCGTTATCGAATACGCACTTTTCGCATGTACATGCAGGACATACGTTGCGGCATGCGTTGCAGCGGATACATCTTGAAAGCTCGCCTCTCCAAAAAGCAAATCTCTCATCGGAGGACATATTCTCGAGCTTTTCAACGAGATCGAAACGGTTGGAATCGCATACCTCGCCGTCCTCACCGAGAAGCTCATCATAAGCAACGTGCTTCTTGGACTTACAGGAAGCGCATCTCTCGGACATAGCGTCAGCCTTAGCGATCTTCTTTTCGCCGTAGATAGTCTCAACGACGTAGCTGTCACCTTCGGTCTTTATGCCCGTGATACCTGTGATACCCTTGAGCTTCAGTGTCTCTCCGTCGGTCTTGCCGTCGCAGGGAACGCCTACTGCATAGATATTGTCGCGAAGGATCCTGTGCTCCTTGATAAGCTGGTTAAAGCTGTATGTATCGCAGGGCTTCAGGAAAACAAGGATCTTTCCTTCCTTGCGGGATTCCTTTACCAGATATTTAGAGAAGTTAGCTCCGCAGAAATCATTGTAAACAAAGCCTGCATCAAGCTCCTCAGCGGAAGTGAATACGGCGGGAGTGATATCGTAAGCGAACTCACCTGTTTTCCAGCCGATCACACGATTGACGGTTCCGTTCTGCAGAAGCTCTTTAGCACGGGCGATCATTTTTCCTTGCATCTCAGATCCTCCAATCTCTTGTTCTCGCCGAGCTTGGTAACAGTCTCAACGAACTCGTTCATAGTAGCGGCAAATTTAGCACCTTCGGCAGCGGAGACCCATTCAACTCTTGTTCTCTCTCTTTCGATGCCCATAAAGTCCAGCATAGAGAAGAGGAGAGTCATACGTCTTCTTGCGAAGTAGTTGCCCGATGTGTAGTG
>USNJ01000253.1 GCA_900556055.1 uncultured Ruminococcus sp. | reverse complement strand
GGAGAACATCACAGCAAAAGAGGCAGCAGAATTTGCAGATTTCGGTAATGCCGTGGCAAGCGTGTGCGTCCAAAAGCATGGAGCCATTCCGGCTATGCCTAACATGACGCAGGTAATCGAACAATTGCAGCAAGAAAGGATAAAATAAGATGAAGCTGAATGAGAATGCGGTCGGATTCCAGCATATAGGATTTCCAACCAATGATTTAGAGAAAACCATCGCTTTTTATGAAAAGCTTGGATTCAGCATTGCACTTCGCACCTATAACGAAGAAGCCGGTGAAGTGGTTGCATTTTTACAGCTTGGAAATTTGATGCTGGAAATCTATGAGAATCATCATGCGCCAATGAAGACAGGCGCATGGGACCATCTGGCAATTGGCGTCAAAGATATTGACGCAGCTTATGATGAGGTTTGTTCATTGGAATTAAACACTCAGAAAGATATCATTCATTTTCTGCCCTTCTGGGAGAATGGCGTAAGGTTCTTCAAGATTACGGGTCCTAATTGCGAAGTTATCGAGTTTAGTCAGATCCTTTAGAAATGCAATTGAAAACAGCCACAGTTATTTTGATTGTGGCTGTTCTTGGTATAGAGGGTGTAAAGCTATATCGACAATATCATTTTATGCTGTTTTATAAAGGCGCTGTAAAAAAAATCAACACCCAAGCCCGAGCAACCATCCTAAGGAAGCTCGGGCTTGCTGATACTACAAAAAAGAAGAATGAACCGAAAAAAGCGTATAACAAACAAGCCGGCGGGGAAATGCCATGCACAAAATGTAATAAATATTGAATCAGGCAGCAGACCTGAGAGCCACTTTTTTCAGATGGAACTTATGAAGATTAAAACCGCAGGAAATCATGCCGAACTCAAGAAAAAGCGACTTTAGCCCCCGGCGCCGCGCCCGGATATACGACCTGTTCCACTTGATCGTGCCAAAAGTTCCCTCGGACTGAATACTTCTGTTCATACGGAGCAGCGCGCCGTGAATGCTGTTCAGATTATTCAGAACCTCTGCGTGAAACTGCGTCAGCTCCTCGTTCAGACGGACGATCCGGTTTCCATTGCACTTGCAGCATTTTTCCTTGTGCGGACAGCCGCTGCAATCCTCGCACTGAAAATATTCCTCGGTTCTGCCGTATTTATTGCCCCTTACAGGCCGGCTGTAAATGAAATGGAATTCCTTTCCGTTCGGGCAGACTGGCAAACCACTTTCATTGACAGGGAAATTTACCGCTCTGTATGGATCGTTGCGATATTTCTCGTTCTTGCTTTCTTTTTCATACATGGTAAACTTCATATATTTTTCCATGCCGTGTTCTTCGCAGTAGAGATAATTATGGTAACTTCTAAAAACCGGGACACGAGCAGATTTCGTACATGACTTATATCAGATGCTAGGCGTTATACTAATTCCAATTACACACAATATGCACAACCGAAACGTGTTTCTGGAATTAGTATCAACCGCAGCGTTTTCCGCCGTAGGCGGATAATGCGTTTACTGTATGTATTTCAAGGTTTGACAACGAAGCAGATGATATAAGTCATAGAAATCTGCCGTGAAGGAGGTTTTTAGAGGTTACCATATGTATTCGTTGACATCTGCAAATATCCTGTCGATATTCTCAAGCATAGTTTTATTCATGAAATTGTCTATCGTCATGTGGCTTGGCGGCGGATTATCCTGCAACAGCCACATATATCGTATGTCAGTTTTGCAGTATTTTTCGATCTCTCTTACCGACGCATATCCGTTCTCCATGAACGCAAACAGTATTATTTTCAGCAAAGTTTTCTGATCATATCTCGGACGGCCTGGCCTGCGCTCCTCAATCGTCAGGTATTTATTCAGGTCAATATGATCCATCACTTCACTGTAACTATATACCGGGTCTGAAATTTCTATTATTTTTTCAATTTCTACTGGTAATTTCAGCTGATATGCTGTATAATGTTCTTGTGGGTTTTGTTTTTTCACAATTACATTATACCACAAAAAAGGCTGCATCCTTTATTTTTTCGGGATGCAGCCTTTTCTTTTGTTTTTTTACAGCGCTTTTTTTATAGACGACCTCTGAAAATCTGCTCGCGTCCCGGTTTTCAGAGGCTTCCAGATATTAAAACGGTACTGATTTTTAACACTCATGAAGCAAATTGCGCCAATTAGGAATAAACCATTGACAATTCGAAGCCGAAATGGTATAATATTGTAATAAGGGGAATCTATAAAAACGGTTTGAAAAGGGAAATGGGCAGAGTGTGCTGAATTGCAGGGGAGTCCGATTAAGCAGGCGGTACGCTATATACATTTTTACTCACACGAGATTTTTATAGGCGACCATACGGATTAAAAATGTGCTTTAATGTTCGAAGCTGTATCGTCTGCAGCGTGATCACCGGGAGGAAAAAGAATGAAACGATTTATCAGTATTTTCACGGCGGTTGCCGTCGCTTTAACTCTGATGATGTCAGTTATGCCGATGACGGTTTTCGCGGCATATAAGCTTACCAAAACTGACGGAAGTGTTATTCCGTCAATAATAGACGTTGGTGAAAGCTTTAAGATCAAGGTTGACGGTGCAGAAGTTTATTTTTATTCGGATAATAAAGATGTGGCGACAGTCGGCAAAAGAAACGGTGTGCTTACTGCGGTAGGTCCGGGAAGCGTGAAGATAAGGGGTGTGAATCAATCCACGGGAAAGGCTATTGCCACAGATACGATTAAAGTTTGTCTGCGTGCGACAAGCGTAACGCCGTCTGAAAGTGAAATATACCTTACAGACATAGGAAGCACTGCGGAGATATCAGTGGCTCTGACACCGTCAAATTCCAC
>USNJ01000252.1 GCA_900556055.1 uncultured Ruminococcus sp. | reverse complement strand
AAAACGGCTGAAGAATATGATATAATTTACACAATGCATTTTACAAACCCCTGCAATATAATGCGGGGGTTTGTGTGTGCATAATACGTTCTTGGCACTGTATGGGTTTCAGTGCAGAGAGCAATTTTTCTGAAGATGTTCTCATTTTATGATATTACAGGCGATATCATGAAAAAAGAATGTTTTCGGCGTTCGGCAGGTTAGGGGATTATATCTGTCGGCATGAAATTTATTGGAGGTTAGAAATTTTATGAGTCTGTTTGGCGGCGTAATATCTATCACAGGTATTACATTTCTGATGTTCACCGTCTTTATCGTTGCAGGACTCGGCTATCTGCTGGGACGTGTTACGATCAAGGGTGTATCGCTCGGTACAGCCGGCGTTTTCATCGTTGCTCTGTTTATCGGAGCACTGATGTTCACAAACGATGCTGAATCCGGTGCTATCGTGACAACTATCGCAGGACACACAACATCTTTTTCAAAGAATTACCTCAAGATCGTTGAAAATCTCGGTCTGATAATGTTCGTAACATCCGTTGGATTTATCGCAGGACCTAACTTTTTCTCAAGCCTGAAGAAAAATTTCAAGTCCTACGCACTTCTTTCGCTCATTATCATCATTCTCGGCGGTCTGACAGCAATATTCTGCATCAAGGTTCTGCACTGCGGCACATCAATGGCAGTCGGAATCCTTTCGGGTGCGCTTACTTCGACACCTGCATTCTCCGCTGCAAAGGATACTCTCAGCACAGTTTACACTGCAACTTCACCTGAAATTGCAAATTATGCAGCATCGGCAGGTCTTACAGCAGAGGAAGTATCCAAGACGGCGGTTTCTTCCTTTGAGGACATCGTAACAGTAGGACACGGTATTGCATATCTCTTCGGAGTTGTCGGAGTTGTTCTTTTCGTTCAGATCATTCCTAAGATCTGCAAGGCAAACATTGACGAAGAAAGAAAGAAGATCGCCTCTGTTGATACAGGTAAGGGCAAGTCTGAAGGCAAGACTCTCTTTGATATAGACGGTTTCGGCCTCGCAGCATTTGCTATCGCAGTTGTTATCGGTATTTTCGTCGGCGGAATCAAGATACCCATGGGAAGCTCCACATTCTCCCTCGGAACAACAGGCGGCTGCCTCCTTTCTTCACTGGTTATCGCTCACTTCGGTCACTTCGGTGCTCTTAATATGCGTCCTGAAAAGAGAATGCTTGAGATCTTCCGTGAATTCGGTCTGATGGCATTCCTTATTGGCGCAGGTATCCCGGGCGGCGCAAGCTTCGTTGAATACTTCCAGCCTGCATACTTCTTCTACGGCGCACTGATGACACTTGTTCCTATGATCGTAGGCTTCATCATTGCAAAGTATTTTATCAAGCTTCCCCTCTTCAACAACCTTGGCGGTATCACAGGCGGTATGACCTCTACTCCCGCCCTCGGAACACTTATCAATGTTGCAAAGACAGATGACGTTGCTTCCGCATATGCTGCTGCTTATCCTATCGCACTGATCGCTGTTGTACTGGTTTCACAGTTCATCATCGTTTGGTTCCCGGATGCACTTTCTGTTATAGGATTAGTCTGATATACATAAAAACTGCGCCCTCTCCGTTAATTCGGGGAGGGCGCTTTTCTGTTATAATGAAATAATTATTCGGTTCTGAGTGCGGTAACAGGGTCTTTTCTTGCGGCAACGCCCGATGGGATAAGTCCCGCAATGAGCGTAAGGAACATACTTATTGCAACAAGCATCACACCGCCGAGCGGAGGGAGAACTGACAGATTTGAAATATCCGTAAGATTTTTGATGATGATATTTATCGGGATATTCAGCAGCAGAGTAACTATTATGCCGATCGCACCTGCTGTAAATCCAACTATAAGGGTTTCGGCATTGAATACACGGGAGATGTCCTTTTTCGATGCACCTATGCTTCGCAGGATACCGATCTCCTTGGTTCTTTCGAGAACGGAAATGTAGGTGATGATGCCTATCATGATCGACGAAACGACCAGCGAAATAGCAACAAATGCGATCAGAATGTAAGTTATAGCATTGATTATCGTTGTTACTGAGGACATTATAAGTCCGACAAGATCGGTGTAGTGTATCTCCATGCTCTCGTCATCAACAGTATCGTTATATGCCGAAATGATATCAGTGATCTTGTCCTTAGCTTCAAAGCTGTTCGGATAGATGTTTATGGACGACGGCTTTGTGAGATCCGCAACGCCCATAAGTTCAAGGTTTCCGTCATATGTAGCCGTTGTCTTAGGCTCAGTCATCTGTTCAGCAAATGCCTTTGCGATCTGTTCGTCAGACATTCCCATCTGCTTTGCCTGAGCAAGTGAATCGGAGATCTGCGCCTGCTGATCCTCGGGGAGCGTCATAATGTATGCCCGGATCTCCTCCATAGTGAGCGGTTCGCTCTCTTCCTCTTCTTCAGTCGGATCGGGGAAGTCAAGCCCCGTGAAAATATCAGTGTCGGGATTATTCTTCTGCTCCTTTACGATCTCGCTGTCATTTACCTTATTAATAAGGTATTCCATCAGATCGGAACGGTAGCCGACTGTTCCGATCTCCTGACCGAGAACGGAATCCGCAGATGGACGGAGAATGCCGACAACTTTAAGCTCCTCCGCATTGTTGACAGCTGCTGTCATGTAAACAGTGTCATCGCTCTTGTCTGTCCACACATCATTTTCCTTTGCGAAATAATCGGTGTTGACCATGAGCTTGAATGTGAGATCAAGAAGCTCATCATATGTGTAAGATGTCTCAACATATTCGGTTTCTTCAAGCGTTCCGCTCAGAGCGGTGTTGTAGGATTTGAGAAACTCATCTTCATCACGGAGTCCGAGACAGTAAAGCGAATAATCG
>USNJ01000251.1 GCA_900556055.1 uncultured Ruminococcus sp. | reverse complement strand
CAGGCGTGGTTTTCACTAAGGAGGCGTTTACCCCGTGCAGGCACCCAATGGCCCGTCAAAACGTGTTCACACCGGTAAGCCGCTGTCAAAGCGCATACTGGAAAACTGGCAGATGTATCTGTTCCTTTTGATCCCCATGGTATGGCTGATCGTTTTCAAGTACTGGCCCATGTACGGCGTAACGATTGCCTTCAAGAAGTACAAACCCCTGCTGGGGATTCTCGACTCCCCGTGGGTGGGCTTTGAATATCTGGTGCGCTTTTTCCAGTCGTACCAGTTCAGCCGCACCGTCTTCAACACGGTGTATCTGTCGATGATGTCGATGATCATCACCTTCCCCATCCCGATCATCTTCGCGCTGCTTTTGAACTCCGTGCGCAGCACCAAATATAAGGGCGTCGTCGAGAACGTCACCTATATGCCGCACTTCATCTCCACCGTCGTCATGGTCGGTATTCTGCGCCGAATCTTCGACATTAATACCGGTATGATCAACAACCTTGTGGAGCTGATTCCCGGCGTGAACTACACGCTGAACATGTTCATGGGCGGACACAACTTCCGCGTGCTGTACATTCTGTCCGGCATCTGGCAGTCCACCGGCTGGGGATCCATCATTTACATGGCGGCGCTTTCCGGCATCGATCAGCAGCTCTACGAGGCTGCGCGCATCGACGGCTGCGGCCGCTTCAGGCAGGCGATTCACGTTACCCTTCCCGGCATTACGCCGACCATCGTCATTCTGCTGATTCTGGTCATTGTTCTGATCATTGTTCTGTCCGCCTCCGCCATTTTTCTGATTCTCCAGCATCTTCTTGGCATAGATGTAATTCTCCTTCGCATCCATGTCTGCCGGATTGCGGAGAAGCGCCTCCTTGAAAGCATTGACAGCACCCTGCCAATCTTTTTTCTCTATCGCGATATCACCCGTATTGTAGTAATAATCAGCAGCATTGGCAGTAGCAGGTGCGGTTTCCTTGATCTTTTCCATCACCTTGGCCGCCTCATCGAAATTGCCCTGGCGGTAGAGATTGGACGCAAGGTTGTAATTCGCGGCAATCGACGTAGAATCCTTCACGAGCGCCTTCCTGTAATCAATGTCAGCCTCGCGCCAGTTTTCCTTGCGGAACTGTCTGTTGCCGGCACGCACGTCGCGCCTGTCCACCTGGGCAGACATTGACAATGCCCCCAGCAGGAACGCGGCGGCGACAGCAATTATATGTTTCAATCTTATTGACATAATTACCTATTTATCAAATATATGACGCAATACTTTCCGTTCTCCGACAAGCATCTGCAGGACCAGGAGTCCGAGCGCGATGGCGAAGAAATACATATATTGCTCGTCATATTCTTCGAAAACTATGGAATTGAATTCCTCGTCATTAAGTTTCCCCGGCTTCAACAGAACACGGTCTGGCACGCCTATCTTTCCGATATCGTGAAGAGCGGATGCGATAGGAATAAGATCCTGCTGAACTGGATCAATATTATACCTGTCCGTTTTATGGATAAGACGGTTCATCAGCATTTCCGTCAGCTTTTCGATATGGAGAACGTGACTTCCGCTTTCGTTGTTTCTGAACTCAACGATCTGGCTCAGTATGCGGATCATCATGCGGTTGTTCTTTTCTTTTTTATTTATCTGCTCGGTAACGAGCTTTGTGAGATTTTTCTGCTTGGAATAGAGCTTTATCATATTGGCAACACGCCGGCAGACAACTCTCGAGTCAAAAGGACGGCTGATATAGTCGGAAGCACCCATCTCGTAAGCACGTCTGATAGTTTCCTCCGAGCCTTCGCTGGATATCATAATGACGGGGATATCCTCTATCCTGTGGTTTCTTGTCATGTAGTTCAGCACGGTAAAGCCATCGGCGACCGGCATAACGATATCAAGGAGTATGAGTGATATGCCTGTTCCGCGCTGCTGAAGTGCAGTGATGCATTCCTCGCCGTTTTCGGCTTCCGTGATCTTATATCCGCTTCCGAGCATTTCGGAAAGGATCTCACGGTTCATCCTGGAGTCGTCAACGATAAGGACCTCGGGCTTGCTTTCCCTGAGATTTTCATCAGTGCTGTTTTTATCTGTGACAACGATGTCCTTGTGATTTTTCGCCTGATCCATAAGACGCTCGGCAGTAATAACGGAATTTTCGACAAATTCGTTGTCTGAAATAACTCCGCCCAGGCTTGCGGTTACGTGTATCCACGAATAATTCGGGACATCGGCTTTGGTGATACGGTTTCTTATCTGTTCCAGGATATCCGCAAAAGTGTCATCGTTTACATCGGATATAATGAGCAGAAACTCATCCCCGCCGTATCTTATAAGTATATCGGAAGGGGAGATGCAGCTTTTTATCTCGGAAGCGACAGCAGTGAGGACAAGATCTCCCGTATCATGACCGTAAGTGTCGTTATAAAGCCCGAAATCATCAAGATCTATCATTACGATGCCTGCGGATATACGGCGTTTTTTCAGCTGTTCTTCGTAATAGCGTCTGTTATAGACATCGGTCAAAATATCTTTGTACATATTTTTGCGGTAAAGCGTAAGACGGTTTGTGAAATTTTCTCTCATCTCATGATCGGTGACAGCGTTGTCATCAGCATCGATGAATTTCACCATTTCCATTACATAAGGCTTTTCGTCAGCGACAATGTATCGTGCTGTTATCTGGTATATTTCGGCAGCTGAGAAAGCAAGCTTTGTTTTCATGCACTTGTCAGCGAGAGCCATTCTGCACACGTCGTTGATGATCTTTATATCATCATCGAAAAATTTGTAATTACGGAAGGAATCATTTCCGTGTTCTGCGGTCAGGGGATTTTCGCCGTTTCTGATCGCATCTTCGTCTATAAGACAAGCAAAGTTAAAGAC
>USNJ01000250.1 GCA_900556055.1 uncultured Ruminococcus sp. | reverse complement strand
AGCTTTATGCTCTGTACTATGGAAAATGAGATCAGCCATATAATGAGATCGGCGATAAATGTGTAGATAAGCGGCATGAACGGTTTGCGTATGATTATCATGACAGCGAGCATAAGAATGCCCAGTATCTGAGTAAATCCGCTGACAACGCCGCAGACTGCGCAGATCTGTATGCTGTTTCGGTATTTTCGGAAAAGCTTCATGAGCTTGTCAGCTGTGAACATCGGTATTTGCCTCCTTCATTGCGTTTATCGCATCATTATTTAAAGCCAGAGCCTTGTTCAGCCGATACGGGATCTCCGAAAGATCGGGTATCGCAAGATTCAGGTGATAGATCGCTTTGTCATATAAGCCGAGCCTGATGCAGACTGCGGCGATATCGGTTCTGTGAATTGCGATTCCCTGCTTTGTATTCATCGGGACCTTTCCGTATGCTTTCAGTTCGGAAAGAGCGTCAACAAATGATTCCGATCTCGAAATATACTCATTGTAATTCCCGCTTATATAAAGCATTTTTGTTTCGCTCATGTACATATCGGAATAAGCGGATAATGATTTTCTGAAATCCGCATTTGCGCAATAGGTCATGATGTCGTTATAGACTGCGGCTGCATCTGCGTAATTTCCCGTTTCAAAATGCATCGTCATAAAGCAGCTTCTGTACAGAAGGTCAAGCTCGGGTGAACGGTTCGGCGAAACGCCTGAAAGTGCGGAATATGCCTTGTCAAACTCGCCGAGATATATGTGAGATTCCGCTGCGAGGATCAGCAGGAAATCCCTTGCGGGAGAGGGTGACATCTGGCGGATATTGTTTGCGATCGCCCACATATATCCTTTTGAAAATCCCTCTCTGTTGAGCGCTCTTACAGTCTGCATCACGCGGCTGTTCCTTTCAAACGGGAATGTTATGCTGTTCATCAGTATCAAAAAAACTGCATTATATATTACTAACAGTATAATAAGTGCGGTAAGTCTTTGTTCGCTGGAGATGATGCCTGAGTTTCTCAGAACAATTGTGATTATCATTACCGCAAAAGCGGCAAATGTCACACAAAACGATGCAGCAGTGATCCTTGTCTGCTTTTTCCTTATTGCGTTCATTTCTTCGATGCTTGTTAGCATAAGCTGCCCCCTTGATCGCATATCAGAATCTGAAATCTCTCTTTCCGTCTGCGATATCCGCAAGTCTTTGCTGACATACCGCTCTTGTTTTTTCGTTCGGGATATTCATTATCTCCCTTGCTATGACGCTTTCTCCCGCCGCTCTTGTGTCTGCGGAAGCATAATCCATCAGGTATTCCTTCAGCGTCATGAGCGCATTCGGGTGACAGCAGTTCGATATCTGACCTGCTTTTAGAAGTGACATAAATCTGTCGCCTGTGCGTCCCTCACGATAGCACGCTGTGCAGAATGACGGGATATATCCGAGCTTCAGCAGCCAGTTCACTACCTCGTCGAGCGTGCGTCTGTCGTTGACATCGAACTGTGCGGAATCCTCGTCATCATCTGACGGCTCAGCGTATCCGCCGACGCTTGTTTTTGATCCGCCGCTTATCTGCGAAACGCCCAGTTCAAGCACTCTGCGTCGTGTTTTCGCCGATTCTCTTGTTGATACGATCATTCCCGTGTACGGAACGGCTATCCTTATGACAGCGGCTATCTTTTCGAAAATATCATCGGGAACGGCATTTGTGAATTCGCTTGGGTCGATATCGTCTGCGGGACGTATCCTCGGGATGCTGATAGTATGCGGTCCGACACCCTTTGCGGCTTCGAGATGCTCAGCGTGCATTATTATGCCCGTCAGCTCATAGCGGTAGCTGTCCAGACCGAAAAGAACGCCCAGTCCCACATCATCAATTCCGCCGTCCATAGCCCTGTCCATTGCTTCGGTGTGATATGCATAGTCATGCTTCGGACCTGTGGGGTGGAGCTTTTCGTAGCTTTCCTTGTTGTACGTTTCCTGAAACAGGATATAAGTGCCGATGCCGACTTCTTTCAGCTTTCTGTAATTCTCAACGGTCGTTGCGGCGATATTGACATTTACACGGCGTATAGAACCGTTTTTATGCTTCACGCCGTAGATGGTATTTATGCTTTCGAGGACGTATTCGATAGGGTTCATAACGGGGTCCTCGCCCGTTTCTATCGCAAGCCGCTTATGTCCCATATCCTGCAAAGCGGTGACCTCTGCGGCTATCTCCTCCTGAGTGAGCTTTTTGCGGCAGATGTGCTTGTTTTTGAGGTGATAAGGGCAGTAGGTGCAGCCGTTTACGCAGTAATTCGAGAGATAGAGCGGTGCGAACAGGACTATTCGTCCGCCGTAGAATTTCTCTTTTATCTCCTTTGCAAGGCTGAAAATGCGTTCGTTAAGGTCGTCAAATCCGCAGTCGAGAAGAAGAACGGCTTCATCGTGCGAGATGCCCTTGAAGGCTGCGGCTTTTTCGAGTATCCTTTCTATTTCATGTCGGTTTTCACGGTTTTTCTCTGCATATCCGAGTGAGCGGAGTATTTCGTCATGGTTTATGAATTCTTCGGCTTTTGAGGATACGGGATCGTATTTGATGCTCATTTTTTCTTGTATATTCCTTGAATATACGTCCTCCATTCACGATAAATTATATAGTAATATTATATTGTGATTATATAAAACAGTTATATAGAACAATTATGTAGTAGGTATAGAGTATGTAATGTTGTTTGGAGAAAGGAAAAGGATTTTTATGATTATAAAAACAGGTATTATTCCTAGGGTTGCCTTTGAAATTTTTGGAATAGAGGTGTATTGGTATGCTATTTTGATTGTTTCGGCTATGGTTCTAGGATTAGTGTGGTTTAAGATACATGATAGGAGATTTGGTATTAAGTTTGATGATATATTAGATTTTGCT
>USNJ01000249.1 GCA_900556055.1 uncultured Ruminococcus sp. | reverse complement strand
CCACCGCCTCGATGATGTCGTACATCTCCTGAGTGGTCTCCCCCACCGCAAGGCCGCCGATGGCGTAGCCGTCGCAGTCGAGCTTCGCGATCTCCTTCATGTGCCAGATGCGCAGATCCTCAAAGGTCGCACCCTGATTGATGCCGAAAAGCAGCTGATGCTTGTTGATGGTATCGGGCAGTGAATTCAGCCTTTCCATCTCAGCCTTGCATCTTTCGAGCCATCTAACCGTGCGTTCGCAGGATTTTTTTGCATAATCATATTTAGCGGGATTTTCAACACATTCATCAAATGCCATTGCAATGGTCGAACCGAGATTTGACTGTATCTGCATGCTTTCCTCGGGTCCCATAAAAATGCGTCTGCCGTCAACGTGAGAGTTGAAATAAACTCCCTCTTCCTTTATTTTACGGAGCTTTGCCAGCGAAAACACCTGAAATCCGCCGCTGTCCGTAAGGATAGGCTTGTGCCAGTTCATGAATTTGTGCAGACCGCCCATCTCTTTTATCACCTTGTCCGACGGACGTACGTGCAGATGATAAGTGTTGCAAAGCTCGACCTGGCATTTAAGGTCAACGAGATCTATCGAAGAAATGCCGCCCTTGATAGCCGCAGCTGTGCCGACATTCATAAAGCACGGTGTCTGGAACGTTCCGTGAACCGTTTCGAATTTTCCGCGTCTCGCCTTGCCTTCCTGTTTTATAAGTGTGTACATACCAACAATCCTTTCGTCCGAAATGCATATTATATTATTATATCATATCAATATGCCGATTTCAAGCGATTTCCATGAATTTTCACAGCATTGAAAAAAGCTGCCGCAGTTTCCCGCAGCAGCCTCTTATCTTATATTTTTTCAGTCCTGATCGTCACAATATCTCTGACCAGCATTTCAGTTTCTTCTCCGTCAATTACCGCAGTCACGATAAACTTATACTCGGTATCGACAGTGAGATCTTTTATCCTGACAGATGTTCCTTTTACCTCACCTATCTTGACAGCCTTTTTGTCAGCATATTTATAGATATTGTACTTTTCAGCACTCATATCCTGCCATGAAAGATTTACGCTGTCATTGCCCGAAACAGCCGCAACTATTGGCTTATTTGAGATGATATCCTCACTTATCGACTTCGATTTGGGTGACAGAACACCGTTTTTCATGTATCTCACAAGATAGCCTGTTCCACTCTTATGATCGGTCTCAAACGATGTCTTTTTGGTCTTTTCAAGCTCGGTCGTTTTGCCGTCTCTTACAGCATAAACAACGTACTTATCGGCATTTTCGATCTTGTCCCAAGAAATTATCGCCTTTCCGTCCCTGATCTCAATACTGTATTTCAGCTCGGGGAATTCGGTATAGATCACCTGAGATGCATTGTCCGAAGAAGTCGTTTCCGTTGTAAAATTCATAGTTATCGGCGGGATAATTTCAGTTCTGATCATCTCACCGCAGACTGTGCATCTGAACACTCTCGAACCCGCAGAAATGAATGTAGGCATCGTGATAACCTCAGCCATACCCTCGGTATGAACGTGTTCGGCAGGCTCGGAAGTTTTTCTCTCTCTGCTCATCTCGGTATTGCAGACAGAACAGTAAATGACCTCATCATAGCTTCCGTCAGCCGCTTCATTTTCGATAACGGGATCGCCTGCTGTATGCTCGGAAGGTTCAATAGTTTTGTTTTCCCTGCTTATCTCCTTGCCGCAGACTGTGCAGTAAATAACTTCATCATAAGAGCCGCCCTCGGTGCAGCTTGCAAATGTCCTGTTTTCGCTTACGGGATCGCCTTTGATATGTCCGGTAGGAGCTATATATTCACCGCAAACGGAGCAGTCTGCGCCCTCGCAGGTCGGGTTTGTATTTCCGCTGTGGTTGCAGGTCATAGGCTTGAACTCGGCATATGCGCTGTTTTCAAGCGTTGTGTAAAGCTGCGAAATATCCGCAAGCTTTGTCTTTCCCGAGCCGTTTGCGGAGGGGCTTGTGTATATGTCGTAATAAATATTTTTGTTCCTGAATCCTATTTTTCCTTCGGGATAATCAATAGCCTTACCCATGCCGCTTTTGGCAATAAGCTTGCCATGATTAAAAATCAGATAATCGCCATCATACCGAACTGCGGGACTATTCTTGCTCTCTGCTGTAAGACTGCCGCCAAAAACATAGGTATATCCGGAAACGGCAGGACCTTTCAGGTTTGTTATCTCAACATTTCCGCCTGCTAATCTCAAAAAATTAATCGCAGGTTCATCACTGTCAGCATTTATAGTAAGCTTTCCTGTTCCGCCTTTTTGTCCGTATACACAAAAATCTTTGTCTGCTACTACACGTCCATTAACCGTAAGTGAACTTCCGTCTGTAATGATCAGATGCACATCCCATGACGGAATATACAAATTGCCGTTTATTACAACATCGCCTTTTACATAATAATAATTACATACAAATTTATTTTCATCAATACCATAAGAACCACTGTCTTTGCTCTCACTATTCAAATAAACATCCGATTCGGAAGATGACAGGGGCGGTACTTTGATATATGCTGTCTCCGTCCCAATGTCCTCACCATTAACATTAATATAATCAACCACAGCGACACTTTCCCACTTAGCCGTAAATGTCACGTTATCGGTGTAAAGCTTTGAGAAATCGGCAAGCTCATCACCGCTGTACCAAATTACAAAAGCTTCTCCCAATTTTTCAGGGGGAGGGCAGCTGACCTTTCCTGTTGCGGGGATAGTATAGATCTCTGTCCTTCCGCTTCCGTAATCAAATGTTACTTTGTGATCGCTGCCTTTTTCAACATAAAAATATTTCTCTCCGTATGCCGAAGTGCCGCCATGATAACGCTCCTTGCCAAAAAGTATGGCAGGATCATAAGCGGACGACA
>USNJ01000248.1 GCA_900556055.1 uncultured Ruminococcus sp. | reverse complement strand
CTGCCGCTGATGTTCTCCGCGATGATCCAGAGCGACGAGATCACCCCCGAGATGATCGACGAGCTTGAAAAAATGCTTGAAAAACGCAAGGAAGAATTGTCCCAGATGATCGTTTCCGCAGACTGCTATGCCGTTTTTGCAGAGGAAATCCGCAAGATCCTCATATCGTTCGATATACTCGCACATTCCGTGTGATATCTGCATAACTGCCCTTGTCTCCGTGTTTTCAGGACGATATACATAGTATGCGATGCTGTTCACGCCGTCTGAGCTTTCAAAGTGACCTGTTTCCTTGATAAAATTCATAAATACGATCCTTTCTTAAAACGGATTATAGCTTATGACAGTATTATATTACCATATTCTCAATTTTTTTTCAACTGTATTTTGCATACGTTTTCGGATTATTATTTATGCACAAAAATCCACTGAAAATCCATGTCATATTCAACATAATATCAAAGATTTTATCAGGCAAAATGTAAAAATTACTAAAGCCCTTTTCAAATCGTTTTTTTTATGATATAATATGTTTGAATGCGGGCGATCCGCCGGCTTTAGAAAATTTATTTTATGAGGTGACTTTTTATGAACGAAATGGAGCTGTATTCCCTCTGGTGCGAAAAAGCGACCGATGATCCCGATCTTAAAACAGAGCTTGAATCCATCAAGGACGATTCAGATGCTATCAAGGACAGATTTTACCGTGACCTTGAATTCGGCACAGGCGGTCTGAGAGGCGTTATCGGAGCAGGAAGCTACCGTATGAATATCTATACTGTAAGACGTGCAACACAGGGTCTTGCAGACTATGTTAAGGAAGCTTTCGACAAGCCTTCCGTTGCTATCGCTTACGACAGCCGCATCAAGTCTGATGTTTTTGCAAAAACTGCTGCTTCCGTTCTTGCAGCAAACGGCATCAAGGTATATATCTACCCTGAGCTTATGCCTACTCCTATGCTCTCATTCGCTGTAAGAGAGCTGAAGTGCAGTGCCGGTATTGTTATCACAGCAAGCCACAACCCTGCCAAGTACAACGGCTACAAGGTATACGGTTCCGACGGCTGCCAGCTGACTCTTGAAGCTGCTGAGATCGTACTCGGAAAGATCGAAGCTGTTGAGATGTTCGGCGGCGCAAAGGTAATGTCCTTTGACGAAGGCATCGGCAGCGGAATGATCGAATTCATCAAGGATGAAGTTATCGAGAAATATCTCAACAAGGTTTCCGAGCAGGGCATCCACACCGATCTCGTTGCATCAAGCGGACTGAAGGTTGTTTACACTCCTCTTAACGGAACAGGAAACAAGCCTGTAAGAGCTATTCTCAAGAAGATCGGCATCACAGATGTTACAGTTGTTCCCGAGCAGGAATATCCTAACGGCAACTTCACTACCTGCCCATTCCCCAATCCCGAGATCAAGGAAGCACTTGCTCTCGGACTTAAGCTCTGCGAAAAGGTAAAGCCTGACCTTCTCCTTGCAACAGACCCTGATGCTGACCGTGTAGGAATCGCTGTTCCCTCCGACAACGGCTATGTTCTGTTCACAGGAAATGAAGTAGGCGCAATGCTTCTCGAATATATCTGCTCCGAGAGAACAAAGCTCGGCACAATGCCCGAGAACCCTGTTGCTGTAAAGACTATCGTTACAACCGATATCACCAAGGCTATCGCTAAGGAATACGGCGTTAAGATCATCGAAGTTCTGACCGGCTTCAAGTTTATCGGCGAGCAGATCGGATTCCTTGAGGCAAAGGGCGAAGAGAACCGCTATATCTTCGGATTTGAGGAGAGCTACGGCTATCTCGCAGGCACATATGTAAGAGATAAGGACGCAGTTGTTGCTTCAATGCTTATCTGCGAAATGGCTGCATTCTACAGAACAAAGGGCATCTCACTCCTCCAGGCAAGAGAGAATATGTACAATAAGTACGGCGTTTACAAGCACTCTCAGTCCAGCTTCGTTTGCGAAGGCGTTACAGGAATGCAGCGCATGAAGGAGCTTATGACTATGCTTCGTGAGCAGACTCCCAAGGAGATCGCAGGCTTCAAGGTAACTGAATTCTCCGATTACATCGCAAGCGTTACAACAGATATCGCTACAGGTGCTAAGACAGCTATCACACTGCCTAAGTCCGATGTTCTGGGATTTGTCCTCGAAAACGGCGCAACAGTTATTATCCGTCCTTCCGGAACTGAGCCTAAGATCAAGGCATACTACACAACAACAGGAAAGACACAGGAAGAAGCAGCAGCTCTCGAAGAAAAGATCTCCGACAGCTTCCGCAAGATCCTTGGCTTCTGATCCGCATTATAACACATAAATATCGGGTGCATGGTAAGTTTCCTATGCACCCGTTCTTATTATATGGAAAAGCTGCCTGTCAGAAAAGGACAAACAGCTTTTTTATTATTCCCTGTAATCATCGCCCGAACATTCAAAGATGTCATCGGTTATTTCAGGCGGCGTATCGGTCAGAAGATCAGTTCCCCTGTTCGGATCAAGAAGCATTGTTATCGCACGCTCATGTACGGTTATGGAAACATCTCCCGTATTGCCGCCGTATTCACCGTCAAGCGTCCAAGGCACATCTTCATCGGAGGTTATCCGCACATTTTTAGCCTTGAAGCAGTAGAAACAAGGTGCATTAAGCTCTTTCTTTATCAGATAATTGATAGTGTGCTGAAGTTCAAGAAGCGTCTGCGGCATACGGATAAGAAATCCCTCGAAAATACCGTCGTTCATAAGCACATCATCAACGCTCAGATGTTTCATTCCGCCGACAGACTTTGAATTTGACACCATGCCGTAGATGAATGTATCCTCGATCTCGGTATCATCGGTAACGACCTTCATCTTATAGCCCTTTATTTCACCGAGACGTTTTGCACCCTCCAT
>USNJ01000247.1 GCA_900556055.1 uncultured Ruminococcus sp. | reverse complement strand
CAAGCCGGGTGGAGCGCGCCATTCGCCACGCCATTGAGGTTGCCTGGGACAGAGGGGATCTTGACACCTTGCAGCGTTTCTTCGGCTACACCGTATCGAACACCAAGGGCAAGCCCACCAACTCCGAGTTCATCGCGCTGATTGCCGACAAGCTTCAGCTTCTTCCCCGCTGTGAGATCCTTGTCCATCAGCACGCGGATAGTGACCGCCAGCGACTGGGTTCCCACATTACCCGCCATATCGAGTATAAGCGACTGGAACGCCATTATTATCGTGAGCTGCGACACTACCTTTTCGAACGCCCCGACAACTCCCGACACTGCCATACCAAGCACCAGCAGGATCAGAAGCCACGGCATACGCTTTTTCAGGCTGTCTTTCAGCGGTTCTGCCAGATCTTCCTCGTTCGTCAGACCTGCGAACATTGCGTAATCCTCGCCCATTTCATCGTCGATCACTTCAATAAGTTCCTGAGACGTGATAACTCCGAGGATCAAATTTCCGTCATCGAGTACGGGAATGCTGTTTTCCGAGTAATCCTTCAGTTTTTCTATGCAGTCGTCGATAGCTTCGTATGCATATACATACGGGAAAGAGGTGCTGATAACGGATTCAAGCTCGTCGGATTCTCTTGCGATGATAAGATCCTTCAGCTCGATAGCACCGTAAAATCTGCTGTTTTCGTCAGTTACAAAAACGGTCGATATATTGTCATTTTCCTTTGCCTGTGCGATAAGGCTGCTCATTGCCTGCTTGACGGAAAAATTTCTGCTGACGTGAACATAGTTATCGCTCATTCGGCTGCCTATTTCGTCCTCATCGAATGATGCAAACAGTTCGATCTGTTTTCTTGTTTCATTATCTGTCAGGCTGATTATAAGCTCACGCTTTTCTTTCGGAAGCTCTTTAAGGATATCAGCCGCTGAATCGCTTTCAAGTGAAGAAAGAATGCTGACAGCCTTTCTGATGTCCATTTCAAAGAGATATCCGCAGGCATCTTCAGTGGTGACATACTCGAAAATTTCTGCCAGCACAGACGTATCGAGTATTCTGAACAGACGCTTTCTGTCTGCTGCGGAAATATCGCACAGCACTTCCGCAATGTCGTTTTCATGGTAATTTCCAAGCATATCCTCCAGAATTTTCGGGGAGTAATTTCCCTTTATGATCTGTGATATCTCGTTTTCGTAATCAGGTCTGGAAGCAGCGTTTGTTTGAACTTCGAGGTTCTTTTCCTTTTCATTGAACATGGTTTACCCGTCCTTTCAAATATTGAATTTGCTGCAAATTCATTTTGAAAGTGATCGTCGGGCAGACGCAGTATCCCCGTTATGCAGTTGTCCTGAACAAATATTTATCAGAAGGGCAGCAAAGCTTTGCAGACAGCAGAGCTATGCATAAAAAATCGGATACCGCTGATCGTCCGCTTCGCCCGCAACTATCACTGTTACTCACTTTGCTCACCTCACAATAATTTTGATTTTGCAACTTTTAAATTATAACATGCATATGTTTATATGTCAAGCGTGGCTTTGCAATAACTGAAAGATATATTTGTGAAAAGTTATTGCATTTTTCATGATGATTTTGATCTTGATTTTTTCGGTAAGCCGTTGAAAAAACGGCAGCACCTCATGTGAAGTGCTGCCGTTCCGGTTTATAAACAATTTATCAGATATTTGCAAGATACTGTTTCATTGCGTTTGCGGAAGCTTCAAGAGCTGTCTGCTCATCGGGCGAGAGGGGAATATCAAGAAGATTTTCAACACCGTCTCTGCCGACAACCGCAGGAAGTCCGAGACAGACATCGTTCAGACCGTAATGTCCGTCAGTAAGGCTGGATACAGTGAGCACAGAATGTTCGTCACGCACGATACACTCGCAGATACGCTCGACTGCCATTGCGATGGCATAGTAAGTTGCAGTTTTCTTTTTGATTATCTCATAGGCACTGTCACGCACATCTTCGTAGATCTCACGGAAGACCTTCTCGTCTGCACTCTTGCCGAAAAGACGGCAGAATTCACGAAGATCAACACCCGAAACGCTGGCACTGCTCCATACCGCAAGCTCGCTGTCGCCATGCTCACCGATGATGAATGCGTGGATATTACGCGGATCAACGCCGAGATGTCCGCCGAGAAGATACTTAAGACGTGCAGTGTCGAGAACTGTGCCTGAACCGATAACACGGTTAGCGGGAAATCCCGAGATCTTGAGAGCCGCATATGTCAGTACATCGCACGGATTGGAAACGACGAGAAGAATGCAGTCCTTGTTGCGCTTGGTTATTTCGGGGATTATCTTTTTGAATATGCCGATGTTCATGTCAACGAGATCTGTTCTTGTCTGTCCCGGCTTCTGTCCTGCGCCTGCACTGATTATAACGATCGCGCAGTCTTTTACGTCATCATAATCTCCCGCATATATGGACATAGGGCGGGTGAATGGCATTCCGTGGGCAAGGTCAAGAGCTTCGCCCTCAGCCTTTTCTTTATTGGCGTCGATCAGCACCATTTCCGAAAAAAGTCCGCTTTCGAGGAAACGGAACGCTATTGACGCTCCCACAAATCCGCAGCCGATGATCGCACATTTCTGATAGTTTACATTACTTCCGCTCATAATTCATCCTCCTCAGTTTTACGGAATGCAAGGAAAGCATTTCCTTTATGAGTATATTATATCACATCTGTCTGCTTTTGTCAATACTTTTTTGAATTATTATTTGCTCCAAGTATTCTATAATCTCCGTTTTTAACAGTATATCACAAATTTGTTGTTTTGTCAATAGGTTTTTTTAAAAAACTTCAATAAATTTATTCGCGCACACGCGTCTATACTAACAAATATAGTAATAATAGTTATCTATTTTTTTATTGTTAGTTAGATATTTTAATTTT
>USNJ01000246.1 GCA_900556055.1 uncultured Ruminococcus sp. | reverse complement strand
GCTTAGATTTGATGCTCCTGCAATAGACCGCCTCGGCATTCCCGCCTATAACTGGTGGAACGAGGGACTTCACGGACTTGCCCGCTCGGGCACAGCCACAATGTTCCCACAGGCGATAGCTCTTGCCGCAATGTTCGACACTGAGCTTGTCAGAAAGGCGGGAGAGATAACCTCACTTGAATCGAGAGCCAAGTACAACGCCTATTCAAAGCACGGCGACAGGGACATTTACAAGGGACTTACCCTCTGGGCACCCAACATCAACATTTTCCGTGACCCAAGATGGGGACGTGGACACGAGACCTACGGCGAGGATCCGTATCTTACCGCCGAAAACGGCAAAGCGTATGTGAAAGGCTTGCAGGGAGAGGGAAAAACTCTCCGTACAGCCGCCTGCGCAAAGCATTTTGCTGTTCACAGCGGTCCAGAGGCGGTCCGCCACGAATTTGATGCGGAGGTAAGCGCAAAGGATCTCGAAGAAACGTATCTTCCTGCATTTGAGGCTCTTGTTAAGGACGCTAAGGTTGAAGGCATTATGGGTGCCTATAATCGTGTGAACGGCGAAGCATCATGCGCAAGCAGATTTTTACAGAGTAAGCTCGATAAGTGGGGATTTGACGGCTATTTTGTTTCCGACTGCTGGGCAATAAGGGATTTTCATACACATCACGGCTTGACAAAATCCGCAGAGGAGTCCGCCGCTCTTGCACTGAAAACAGGCTGTGACCTTAACTGCGGAAACACTTATCTTCACATTCTTATTGCACTTCAGGAGGGACTTATTTCCGAGGATGACATTAGAAAAGCCTGCGTTCAGCTTATGAAAACGAGAATTCGTCTTGGAATGCTGGACGATGCGACTGAGTATGATGCTATACCTTACAGCGTTGTTGCGTCCAATGAAAATAAGGCACTGTCGCTTGAATGTGCCGAGAAATCTATGGTGCTGCTGAAAAATGACGGCATTCTTCCGCTCAATAGAGATAATATTGAAACCATCGCTGTTATCGGACCTAATGCTGACAGCAGGGCAGCTCTTGAAGGCAATTACAACGGAACAGCCGACCGATATATAACCTTCCTCGAGGGTATTCAGGACGCTTTTGACGGCAGAGTTATCTATGCGCAGGGAAGTCAGCTTTACAAGGACAGATCATCCGGGCTTACTCTTCCCGATGACAGGATAGCCGAAGCTGAAACTGCTGCCGAACAGGCTGACGTTGTCATCTTATGCGTCGGACTTGATGCAACGATCGAGGGCGAGGAGGGCGACACAGGCAATGAATTTTCTTCGGGCGATAAGGCTGATCTGAGACTTCCTGCTGCACAGAGACGGCTTGTAAAGAGCATAATTGCCAAGAATAAGCCGCTTATCATCGTGACGGCGGCAGGAAGTGCCATAAATGTTGAAGCTGACTGCAATGCACTTATCCATGCATGGTATCCAGGCCAGTTCGGCGGAATGGCGCTTGCAGATATAATTTTCGGTGATGTTTCTCCGTCGGGAAAGCTGCCCGTCACATTCTATGAAAATGCTGATGAACTGCCTGATTTCTGTGATTACAGCATGAAAAACAGGACCTACCGCTATGCACAGGGAAATATCCTTTATCCGTTTGGATATGGTCTGACATATTCAAAATTTGAATGTTCGGATCTTGAATATTCAAACAGCACGGCAAGTGTTACGGTAACAAATATCGGTGATCGTGAAACGGAAGATGTTGTGGAATTTTACATCAAGGATACATCTCCCGATGCAGTTCCGAATCACAGCTTATGCGGATTCAAGCGTGTTTCTCTCGATGCGGGTGAAAGCACGATCGTGTCTGTCAGAATAGGAAGAAGGGCATTTGAAGCTGTTGCCGAGGACGGAACAAGGCGCATTGAGGGCAAGGAGTTCACGCTCTCTGCGGGCACCTGCCAGCCCGAACCGCTCAGCGAAAGGCTCTCGGAAACAAAGTGCGTTTCAATAACGATAACCCCGTAAATACTGCGGCTCATGGCTTACTGCTGTGAGCCGTTTTTATATCTGTTGAAATTTTTTACGGGCTGTGTTATAATGAAATTATTCTACGGCAAAGGGGCATCATATGTATAAAATTTTCATAGTTGAAGATGACGAAGCAATAGCAAATGCAGTCAGAAAATCGCTTGAAGCGTGGGATTACGAAGTGAAGTGCTGCGGAGATTTCAGGAATGTTCCGTGTGAATTTTCCGAATTTCTGCCGCATCTTGTTCTTATGGATATAACGCTGCCGTTTTTCAACGGATTTTACAACTGTGCGGAGATACGCAAAATATCGAAAGTACCGATAATCTTTATATCTTCCGCAGCTGATAATATGAACATAATCATGGCGATGAATATGGGCGGCGATGATTTTATCGCCAAGCCGTTTGATCTCTCGGTGCTGTCCGCAAAAATTCAGGCAGTCCTGCGGCGCACATATGATTTCAGCGGTCAGACGGGCATAATTACGCACAACGGCGCAATGCTGAATACATCCGACGCAAGCCTTTCATATAATGGCGAAAAGATCGAGCTGACCAAAAACGAATACAGAATACTTGAAACGCTGCTTGAAAACAAAGGCAAGGTCGTAAGCCGTGACAGCCTGATGAACAGGCTCTGGGAAACGGACAGCTTTATTGACGAAAATACGCTGACTGTGAACATCGCACGGCTGCGAAAAAAGCTTGAACAGCACGGTCTTGCGGGGTTTATTTCGACCAAGGTCGGAATGGGCTACATCATTGAATAGGAAACGCTTATGAAATTATTTTTGGATACCAATGTATTAATCGATTTCATATTGGAAAGACCTACATTTTATCTTCCAACGGCAATGATTGTCTCTTTTGCCGTAGAGGGAGTGTGTGCTGGCTAATAAGATAGCTTAA
>USNJ01000245.1 GCA_900556055.1 uncultured Ruminococcus sp. | reverse complement strand
CACTCGGGACCTGCTGTCGAGCTTCTCAAGGAGTTTGGTCTTTCTGCTGAAAACATTGCAGAAAAGGCTAAGTATGCTCTGACTCTTAAGAAATAATTTGTCATTTTGACTACTGCAAACGGATAGCATATCGTGTTATCCGTTTGTTTCGGTAATATGATATTTTCGGAGGTACTGTATGGAGCAGAAAATTCTCGACAGAGTAAATGAACTGAAAGCTGAGATCGAACATCACAACCATGCATATTATGTGCTTGATGATCCTGAGATCGACGATTACAGCTATGATATGCTCATGCAGGAGCTTAAAGGCTATGAGCAGGAATATCCTGAGCTTGCCGATCCAAATTCTCCGACACAGAGGGTAGGCGGCGAGGCTCTCAACATCTTTGAAAAGGTTACTCACACAGTTCAGATGGGAAGTCTGCAGGACGTTTTTTCACATGAAGCAGTAGCTGATTTTGTGTCAAGATGTCACGAGACTGATGCGAATGCTGATTTTGTTGTTGAACCAAAGATAGACGGTCTTTCCGTTTCACTTGAATACCGTGACGGTGAGCTTGTAAGGGGTTCAACAAGAGGAGACGGATTCATAGGCGAGGACGTAACAGCTAACCTGAAGACCATTCGCTCCATACCGCTGAAACTGAAAAAAAAGCTTCCGTTTCTCGAAGTAAGAGGCGAAGTCTATATGCCCAGAAAAAGCTTTGAAAAGCTTGTCGAGCAACAGGAGCTTAACGATGAACAGCCTTTCAAAAATCCGAGAAATGCAGCAGCAGGTTCACTTCGCCAGAAAGATCCGAAGATCGCCGCAAAACGCGGGCTGGATATATTTGTATTCAATGTTCAGCAGATAGAAGGTGCTGAGCTAACTTCACATTATCAGTCGCTTGAATTTCTTGCTGAATGCGGATTCAAGACCATCAAGGGATATAAAAAACTGCATGATGCTCATGATATTGTAAACAGGATCGAAGAGATAGGCAATGACCGAAGCAAACTGTCATATGACATTGACGGCGTTGTTATAAAGGTTGACGATTTTGCTCTGCGTACACGTCTCGGTGCGACCTCAAAAGTTCCGAAATGGGCTGTTGCATATAAATTCCCGCCAGAAGAAAAGGAAACAATACTCCGTGATATAGAGGTCAATGTCGGAAGAACAGGTGCAATAACACCTGTTGCGGTATTTGACCCTGTGATCCTTGCGGGAACAAGCGTCAGCCGTGCAGTCCTCCATAATCAGGAGTTCATCTCTGAAAAGGATATACGCATCGGAGATACGATACTTGTGCGAAAAGCAGGGGAGATCATTCCCGAAGTAATCGCATCGGTAAGACATTCAGAGGATTCATCGCCGTATTTTCTTCCCGAATTCTGCCCTGTATGCGGAACAAAGGCTGTCAGAAATGAGGACGAAGCTGCTCTCAGATGTCCCAATGTTGACTGCCCCGCTCAGTTGATACGAAATATCATACATTTTGCAAGCAAGGGTGCAATGAACATTGACGGCCTGGGACCTGCAATCGTCACACAGCTAATTAACAGCAAGCTGATATCCTCGGTTGCGGATCTTTATGAACTGAAAGCAGAACAGCTGCTTTGTCTTGATAAATTTGCTGCAAAATCTGCCGATAATCTGATAAAAGCGATAGAAAAATCCAAGGATAATTCGCTTGACAGAGTGATATTCGCACTTGGAATAAGAAATGTCGGACAATCCGCAGCGAAGCTTCTCTGTGATAAATTCGGCAGTATAGAAAAGATCATGTCTGCATCTGCGGAAGAAATATCCGAGATAGACGGATTCGGTGAAGTAATGTCCGAAAATGTTGTCAAAGCTTTTTCAGAAGAACACTTTGTTCATCTTGTAAACAGAATGAGAGAGCTTGGCGTTAAGATGGAATACCACGCCGCTGAGATCACTGATAAGCGTTTTGACGGAATGACCTTCTGCCTGACTGGCACTCTTCCTACAATGACGAGGGATGAAGCCAAAGCACTTATTGTCAAGTACGGCGGAAAAGCAGTATCCTCTGTATCAAAGAAAACGACATATGTTCTGGCAGGTGAAGATGCCGGAAGCAAGCTTACTAAAGCACAGGAATTGGGATTAAATATTATCTCCGAGGCAGATCTGCTGAATATGACATCCTGAAATATTATAAGTTGAATATATCAGTTATATATTTGCGGCTAACGGCATTTTGCCGACATGTCAGAAGGAAAGGAATGATTGAAATGAATATTGATATAAAGCATATTGCAAAGCTTTCACGCCTCAGGATCGAGGACGACAAGATCGAAAAGTTTGAAAAGGATATGCAGTCTATCGTAAATATGGTCGAGCAGCTTCCCGATATTGACGATACGCTGACACTTGATCCCGCAAATGCAATGAAGCTCAGAGAAGACGTTGAGGTCACAGGCAAGTTCACAAGAGATGAACTTTTGAAGAATGCACCTCAGGTTCAGGCAGGCTGTCTTGTTGTGCCCAAGATCGTTGAATAAGGAGTGAAAGATTTGGAACTTTATGAAAAATCAGCTTTTGAGCTGTCATCAATGTTAAAATCCAAGGAATGCAGTGCTGCTGAGATCACAGAATCCGTTCTCGGAAGGATCTCTGCTGCTGACAATTCAGTTGAAGCTTATATTACTGTATGCGCAGATGCCGCAAGAGAACAGGCTAAAAAGGTAGATGCAATGCGTGCAGCAGGTGAGGAGCTTCATCCTCTCGCAGGCATTCCCATAGGAATAAAGGATAACATTTCCACTAAGGGTATCCTCACAACCTGCGCATCAAAAATGCTTTATAACTATGTCCCTCCGTTCAATGCGACAGTTATGAACAAAGTCAATGCGGCTGAAATGGTCATAACAGGCAAGCTGAATATGGATGAATTTGC
>USNJ01000244.1 GCA_900556055.1 uncultured Ruminococcus sp. | reverse complement strand
TTATCTCACTTCTGTTCTTTATAAGGATACCCGAAAAGCAAAGTGAACATAGATCAGGCGAAAGCGTGACAGCATTTGCAAAGGAAGTTTTCGCCTTTTTTAAGGATAACAAGGGAATTTTCGGGCTGATAATGTTCCTCGCAGCGATCAACCTCACCGCATCTATCTGCAATGCAGCACTTCCCGCATTGATAATACCCAAAGCAAGCGATACTGCCTATGCGATATTCAGTTCTGTACAGGGCATAGCAATGCTTGTCGGAAGTGTCGCCGCATCGCTGGTACCTGCGCCAAAAAACCGGATCAGAGCAATATTTATCTCCCTTTTCATTTCAATGAGCACGGAAAACTTCATGCTGGCATTCGGCAGATCACTTCCTGTATGGTGCATAGGAGTAACACTGGGCTGGCTGCTTATCCCGCTTATGAACACCAACCTTGATGTCGTTATCCGCACGCACACCCCGATAGAAATGCAGGGACGTGTCTATGCGGCAAGAAATTCATTTCAGTTTTTCACAATACCTATCGGTTATATGCTGGGCGGGGCACTTATAGACAAAGTCTTTGAACCACTTATGCTGAATATCCCGGATAACAGCATTCTCCACACTCTTTTCGGCATAGGAAAAGGCTCGGGAGCAGCATTTCTGTTTCTCGTGATAGCCTTTCTCGGAATATTCACCTGCGTATTCTTTGCGTTTGACAAGAATATATGGGCGCTCGAAAAAAACCAATAAACTCGATTTCATGATAAAAAATCTGCCCGAGGATCTTTTCGGATCTTCGGGCAGATACTTTTTTATTTAATGTTCAGCATCGGAAAGGGAATGATCGGCTTCGGCTCAGCCGGATGCTCGCCTATAAACTTTTCCATCCAAACCATGTCGTACCACTTTCCGAATTTATAACCGCATTTGTGGAAATGTGCGCATATTTCATATCCAAGTGCCTTGTGAAATTTTACACTGTCCGCAGTGAGATGCTCATCTTCTTTATCAGGGTACGCAATGCAGGCATTCAGATTCAGTATTCCCTGTGCTTTGAGTATATCCTCAAGATTATTGTAAAGAAGCGAACCTATTCCCCTTCTGTGAGCGTCCTCCGCTATGTAAATGCTGGTCTCTACCGCCCGGTCATATGCCGCACGCTCCTTGAACGGGCTTACATAAGCATATCCGAGTATTTTTTCGTCCGATACAGCCTTTATGTACGGATATTTTTCGAGAGTATTTGTTATCCTCGAAGCAAATTCCCCGACCGACGGCACATCATATTCAAAGGTTATGGCAGTATTCAGCACATATGGCTCGTATATTTTCAGAAGTTCAGCCGCATCCTGCACCGATACTGTCTTGATATTTATATCGTTCATAATCATCACCGAAGTCATTATACATCAGACAGCCGAAAAAGTCAATCATCAATATGTACAACTATCCTATAGCCTGCTGAAGTCCTTCGAGCATGCCTTCCGTTGTCCATTCGCCGGTTGTGCGGTCAACAACACCGCCGTCGTCCCATATGCAGCACGGTATTCCCATAGAATGGCAGGTGCTTACCACAGTGTCATTGAACTTTATGCGGCTTTCCCTGTCGTTTCTGCCGTCCGTGCCGTATTCGCCGATGATAACTGGAACTCCTTTGTCGATAAAATTGGTTTTGAGCATATTCATTTTGGATTCAAGCAGCCTTACATCGGAATCCGTTCCCCATGTGTTCTGCAAATTTGTCACGCAGAATTCCCACGGCGTATAGTAATGGACCGAGAGAATGCACCTGTTTTCCGGATCTTCGGGCATTTTATATCTGCTGTCACACGTTTTTGCAATGTCAGTCCAGTAACCCGCAATAAGCAGATGACGCTTCGGATTATTTCCGCCTGTTGAACGGATAAGATCAACAAAATGCTGATTTATTTTGTTCAGCAGATCGTAAGCATCATTCTCGCCAAGCTTGTCAAATCCGACCTCATTAATCGACTCAAATATCAGATGATCGGAGTAATCCTGAAATTCATCGGCGATCTGCGTCCATACAGCATCATATCTTTCTATGAATGCGTCATAATCATTGACTGCCGTTTCTATCACCCACGCACCGAATTTCGGATCTCCGCCGCCGTCATGATGAATGTTCAGGATAACGTACATATCGTTGTCTATCGCATAATCCACTACCTCGTGAACACGCGCCATCCAGTCGTCATCTATCTTGTAATCGGGTGCGCCGCCCATATGGTCACGCCACGTTACGGGAATACGAACAAGGTTCACCCCGTCGTCCTTCATTGAATCGAAGAGCTGCTTGGTTGCTTTCGCATTGCCCCAAAGAGTTTCATCGACCTTTTCTCCGTCAGCCGGAGCTTCATTCACCTTTCCGTCACCGTCCCTGTCGGCAGCGCAGACATCAAGAGTGTTTCCGAGATTCCAGCCGAGCTTCATTTCAGAAGTCAGCTCCATTGAAGTAATGTCACGCATATCCCCGATGCTTTTTCCGCTGTCCTTTGCACTGCATGCTGTACACGATATGCAGATCATGACAGCTGATATTACCGAAATAATCTTTGATAAATTCATTCCGATCAGTCCCTTTCTGTTTGTGATAACGATTACATTATAATACCTGCCGTCAGAATAATCAATGTATATTTTATTAATCTGATTATTTTGTGAAAAACAAACAAATGCGCATTATGTTTTTTATATTAATGCACATAAAAATCCCCTTTTATCAAATCGACAAAAGGGGATAATACTAAAAAATGTACAAAATTATCAATAAAGCATTGAAAGAAGCTTTTCCTTCTCCTGCTTGAATTCCTTTGCGGAGATAAGATCGTTGTCTCTCATGCTCTTGAGCTTCTTTACAGCGACCTCAAATTCATCAAGAGTCATGTCGGGCAGAACTTCCTTT
>USNJ01000243.1 GCA_900556055.1 uncultured Ruminococcus sp. | reverse complement strand
CGCCGCACAGAAGCCCAGCAGAAAATCCTTTAGTCCCATTGCGAACGCCCATACTCCCTGAGTCAGCGTTCCCGCCCACTCAACAAGCTTGGGCTGAAGATCGCTAACGATAGACAGTGCTTTGTCCTCGATCTCAGTGAACTTGCCGTTCAGATAATCCATTACCTCGGGATAATCCTTAGCATAATTGTTGATCCAGTCCTGAACATTCGTGAAATATGTTCTCGTATTTCCGAAAATACTGATTATGCTGTTGACGATGTTAGGAAGTATCATCGAAATAAGGAGCGTCAGCATCGCAATTATAGCAACAAGCGTTACCGTCACGCTGACTGCACGCCGTATCTTGGGATGCGGCTTTTTCTTTTCAAACAGCTTTATGAACAGTGCATCGCATTTCATCATTATCGGATTTCCGATATATGCGATAACAATTCCCCAGATTATTGGGCTTAGCACTTTGATTATAGTACCCACGAAGCCCATTATCAGCGAAAATTTCTGTACGATTATGACCATAAGCAGACATACCGCAAATGTGCCTATCGCATAGCAGGAGATCACCTTATATTTATCGTTTTTTAAATCAAGCTTCATTTTCTGCCTTTCGTCTTTAATAATTATATTTTATCAAGAGCCTGAGCAGCATCTGCAAGGATATCATCAATATTTTCAAGACCGCAGGAGAAGCGGATAAGTCCTCCGTCGATTCCTGCTGCGATAAGCTGCTCATCTGTCAGCTGACGGTGAGTTGCGGAAGCAGGGTGAAGAACGCAGGTGCGTATATCCGCAACATGGACCTCATTAGACGCAAGCTTTAAGCTGTCCATAAACTTAACAGCATTGTCTCTTCCGCCCTTGATAGAAAGCGAAATAACACCGCTTGCGCCCTTGGGCAGATACTTCTTTGCAAGCTCATAATACTTGTCCGATTTAAGGGACGGATAGTGAACAGACAGCACCTTATCGGACTTTTCGAAGAATTCAGCAGCCTTCATAGCATTCTCGCAGTATCTGTCCATTCTTACAGCAAGGGTTTCCAGACCGAGATTCAGCAGGAAGGAGCTGTTCGCAGCAGGATAGCAGCCGAAATCTCTCATGAGCTGCATTCTTGCCTTAACTATGTACGGTGCAAATGCATAATCCTTAGTGTAGACAATGCCGTGATAGCTGTCATCCGGCTCGGTCATCATCGGGAATTTTCCGTTTGTCCAGTCAAATTTTCCGCTGTCAACTATAACTCCGCCGACCTGAACAGCATGTCCGTCCATGTATTTGCTTGTTGAATGGACAACGATATCCGCACCAAATTCAATAGGACGGCAGAGGCACGGAGTAGCAAATGTGTTGTCAACGATCAGAGGAACGCCGTTTTTGTGTGCAAGATTTGCGATCCTCTCGATATCGAGAACAGTAAGCGCAGGGTTTGCGATAGTTTCGCCGAAGAAAAGCTTTGTGTTCGGCTTAACGTGCTTCTGTATCTCCTCATCGGGCGCATCAAGATCAACGAAAATGCACTCAATGCCAAGACGTCGCAGAGTAACATTGAACAGATTGATAGTTCCGCCGTAAATGGAGGAAGATGCAATAAAGCTGTCGCCCGCCTGACATATGTTCAGAATTGCACAGAGTGACGCAGCCTGTCCGCTTGATGTACACATAGCGGCAGCACCGCCCTCAAGCGCAGCTATCTTCTTTTCAACAACATCTGTCGTGGGATTTTCAAAACGCGAGTAAATAAGGCTCTTTGTGGGATCATCAAAGACCGCAGCAACTGAATCCGTGGAATCATAAACATAGGTAGTGGACTGAACTATCGGCATAACTCTCGGCTCGCCGTTTTTGGGAGAATATCCCGAGTGTAGGCATTTTGTCTCAATTTTAGCATTTGCACTGATTTCTTTCATTGGTTTATGTCCTTTCGATAATAAATATTGTTATGATTATACCACACAGCTGACTTTTTTTCAAGTGTTTTTTATGTAAAATGCAAAAAAAGCTGCCCGAACATATCGCTCAGGCAGCCATGTATTGATATAGATTTTTTATCAGCCGAAATATCTCTTGAGGAGACCTGCGAATGCACAGCCGTGTCTAGCCTCATCCTTAGCCATTTCGTGAACAGTGTCGTGGATTGCATCAAGGTTCTGCTGCTTAGCAAGTGTAGCAAGCTTCTTCTTGCCCTCGCAAGCGCCGTTCTCAGCCATAACTCTCAGTTCAAGGTTCTTCTTTGTGGAGTCTGTAACTACCTCGCCCAGCATCTCAGCAAACTTTGCAGCATGCTCAGCCTCTTCATAAGCAGCCTTCTCGTAGTACATTCCAACCTCGGGATAACCCTCTCTGTAAGCAACTCTTGCCATAGCAAGGTACATGCCGACCTCGGAGCATTCACCGTTGAAGTTTTCTCTCAGACCCTCGATGATCTCAGGATCAACGCCCTTTGCAACGCCTACAACATGCTGATCAGCCCATGTCATGCCGTCCTCGGACTTTACCTCATTGAACTTACTTGCAGGAGCCTTGCACTGAGGACATTTCTCAGGAGCAGCCTCACCCTCATAAACATAGCCGCATACAGAACAGACAAACTTTTTCATAATAGTATACCTCCAATTATTTTTTATACATATTAAACAAAACCAATCAAGTTTTTATTTTCGGGACTGTTGATTTTGTTTCCTTTCGATGGTTTAATTATAGCATGACATACCTCATCATTCATCAACAAACTATTTCTTAATTGTAAATAATAAGATTTATTCCTAATTAGAATAAATTATTATATAGCCGAAAAAAAGAAACCCGTCAGCAGAGCATATTCAGTCCCTGCGAACGGATTTTTAGCATTAATTCAACAAAGATACGTACATGATAAAATTGACCTGATAAAACAGAAATGCCGTTGAAACTGCGAACAATTTCAACGGCATT
>USNJ01000242.1 GCA_900556055.1 uncultured Ruminococcus sp. | reverse complement strand
TCGGATACCGTTTTCGGCTGCACCAGCCGTTCCGAGCCTCGTGTTTTCAGCAGCTCGATGTATTCCTCCTCCGGAATCGGGACGGACTGCCCATCAATCTGCTGTTCTTCTGAAATATCGTCGGCATCCACGTAGACCTCATATCTGTCGAGATATGTCGGCTCAGTCTTGATATAGTATGTCGTGCGCTTGCGGGCATCACCTTCACCATGACCGAGAATATACGCGAAATTACGCTGAATTGCGGCATCTTCCGCATAGCTGAACGACAGCAAGTTGTTGTATGCGTCGGAGAATACAATATGGGGATTGTCCTCCTGCATCACGCTGCGGTCGGTGCCTTCCGAGAGGTCGAGCAGCATTTTATAGGTCTCGCCAGTATCTTTTACCAGCCGGATATTTGCCGTGCCGCCAATTTTCTCGCAGATCGTATACATCCATTCCATCAGGTTGGCGTAGCTGACCTGCAGCTTGACGGTTTGCTCCCAGCAAGCGCCGGTGATGTCTCCGAGCGACAGTCCCGGAATCTTCCGCCCCGCTGAATTGATCGCATTCTGCGTGACAGCCGTCCTGACGATGCCGGAATATGCCGTCAGCGCCGTAAAGCTCAAGGTCGGGTAGATGATGCGGCGCTCCAGCAGGCACATGAGAAATCTGCCCTTGACGGTCAGGTAGTCGCCGTTCTCTGCATTGGTATCGATCTGTACAGACTCAATCAACCCGAAGTGCTGGCTGTCATCATCTCTGCCCACAATGCGTCCTGTCTGGAAGATCTCGATATTGCGGGGACTTGCGGCGATATACACCTCAAAGCTGCCGCAGTTGTAGTACTCGATGTCCCACAATAGGGAAGAGAAGCTATCACAGATGGCTTCCAGTGTGATTGTCAGGGATGCACCGTCCGCGATCATTTTATAAATCTCAATCTGCATATCACACCCCCAGTTACAATATAATTAGTCGGGTAAGTCCCTTACATCCAGCAAGGGTTTACACGTACTTGTTACTAAAGCTATAATGAAAGCAGTAATTGGACTGTCGAACACCCCCATGGGACAAAGCGCCTCTTTATTTGACTGTCATCCATGCTTTCATTATAGCGTTCGTTTAGAGCAGGTTGAGCCGCTTATATAAGTGCGTTCGAGTCATAAAACTAGTTGGATCGGTAATGAGTAAAGTGTGGTATATCCGATTACAATATATTTTAGGAGAGATGATTTATGAACGCAGTAGGAATTGATGTGTCTAAAGGTAAGAGTACAGTAGCAGTACTGCAACCTTTCGGTGTTGTTGTGGCTTCACCCTATGATGTGCTGCACACCGGCAGCGATTTGAAAGAGCTTGTTGTATTTATTAAGAAACTGCGTGGTGAAACTCGTGTTGTTATGGAAGCAACCGGAACATACTATGAACCCCTTGCTCGTTATCTGCAAGAAAACGGTATTTTTGTATCTGTAGTCAATCCGATACTTATCAATGACTTTGGAGGAAATACACTGCGAAAAGCCAAGACAGACAGAAAAGATGCGGTTAAGATTGCTGCTTATACGCTTAATTACTGGTCGGATTTGAGGGAGTACAAACCTGAAACAGATCTGAGAAAAACACTGAAAATGCTGAACAGACAATATCATTTTGCCTGCAAAACACAGACAAGTTTAACGAATAACCTGATTGCAATGATAGATATGACTTTTCCCGGTATCAATAAGGTGTTCACTTCGTCAGCAAGAGATATAGACGGTCATTTGAAGTGGGTGGATTTTGTTATGAAATTTCCTCATAAGGATATCATTGCTAAAATGACACCAAGTGTATTTAAAAAGAAATACCACAGCTGGTGTAAAGAAAACGGATATCAATTCCGAAATTCAAAAGCAGAAGAGATTCACAAATTTTCCCGTGAGTGTGTCAGTGCAGTTGCAATTGATGATTCTATTTTGCTGATAATAGAGCAAGCGTGCACGCTGTTGAATTCTGCTTTGAAAAACTCTCATGCACTTCGCTCGGAGATGAAACGAATTGCTGCCATGCTGCCTGAATACGAGACTGTAATGAACCTATATGGCGTTGGTGATATTGTAGGTCCGCAGCTTATCGCTGAAATTGGAGATACAAGACGTTTTCATAGCCGTAAGGCAATAACAGCTTATTTCGGATATGATTCAGAACCAAACGATTCCGGTCAGCGTATTTCAAAGTCTAATCACATAACAAAGAAAGGCTCATCTGCGTTGCGTCGGACTTTATTTAATATTATGACAACTATAATCCAAACACAGCCTACGGATAATCCTGTATATCAATTTCTCGACAAGAAGCGATCCGAAGGAAAGCATTATTACTGTTACATGACTGCTGCTGCCAACAAGTTTCTGCGGATTTATTACGCCAAGGTCAACGAGGCTCTGAACACACAGCCATCAGGCTGACATCTATTCATAGATTCTTCAGCCGGAGGCAAAACGCAGGTATGGCACAGCCGCTTGACCTTGACAGGTTATCATAAAAATGCTAAAATGGCTACTGCGACGGTGACTGATTTCATCTATTCATGAGTTCCTCACCGTCGGCACGACACACGGAGCATTTTTATGATGTTCTGTCAAGGTTGCCGGTCGGATACCACTGCATTTCTTTTTTCAGACCGCTTCGACGGTCTATTTGTCGTACCTGCTTTTTCTTCTGTGAAAATTTGATGAAAGTTTCACTTAGCTTCTTGACTTTTATTAGCAGGCCAAATAAAAAAGCAGGGTATAATACATACCCTGCTTTCCAATGTGTGAAATTATTCCTTTACACCGCCGAGGGCAACGCCACCAACGATGAACCGAGACAAGCAAACATAAATGACAATAATCGGAATAACAGACAATGCAACTGCTGCGTACTGTGCACCAAGGTCAATCTTCTTATCCTGACCCAGTACCTTCTGTACCATCATCGGCATGGTGATC
>USNJ01000241.1 GCA_900556055.1 uncultured Ruminococcus sp. | reverse complement strand
GGTCAGGTGTATCCCCTCCCGGAGGTACGCCGTGTAGTCGAGATAATCGCACCAGAATTCGTTGAGCAGCGCCGCAAGGACGATGTCCTGCTTTGCCTGGAGCTTCTCCTCCCCGAGGAGCTTCACCACTTTTTCATCACAGGACATCTCGCAGTCCATGTTCATCAGATAAAATGCCAGCCACACCAGCGGATTGAACCAATGTATGCAAAGTGCCGCAAACATTATCAGCTTGACAATATGATCTCCGCGTTTCAGATGGACAGATTCATGTTTCAGTATAAATGCTTTTTTGCTGTCATCAAACCCGCTCGGGATATATATCCTAGGTCTGAAAATGCCGATAATAAACGCATTTGATATCCTGTCCGACGTAAAAACATTTCCTTCGCAGCGTTCCGAGCCTTTCAGCATTCTCTTTAATTTTATGTAGGATACAGTACCGTAAACAGCCATTGCCGTCATTCCGCATATCCATGTGAGCGATGCAGCGACTGCCGCAATATATGTCTTATGCTGTGACGGATCGGAATAAATATGTACAGTACCATGCGAAAAAGCCATGCTTCCATAGTTCCCGCTTACTGATTCTGACTGCGGAATTTCATTCGTTATTTCGACTGAAACAGGCGTTACAGGTGCTTTGGGCAAGTTGATCTCAAACGGACACAAAAGTCTGAAAAACACAGCCGCCCAAAGCAGATATGAAAATATTTTCGGCGCTTTTTTCAGCATCAGCCTGAGCAAGATAACAACCGCTGTCACAACAGATGCAGTCATGCTCATTCCAAGTATTTTCAGAAACAGCTGATCCAAATCACTCACCCTTTCTGTATTCGTCGATCATTCTCCGGATCTCGTCGATCTCGTTTTTATTTATTCTCCTGCGTTCTGCAAAAGCAGCAATAAATCCGGGGAGTGACCCGCCGTAATCCTCGTTTATGACCTGCTCTGCTTTGAGTGCAGCATATTCATCTCTGCTGATCCTGCTGCTCACACAGCCATGTTCATTCACAAACAGACCCTTTTCACACAAACGGCGCAGCATAGTATAGGTTGTGGATTTCTTCCAGTTAAGTTCCTTTTCGCAAAGCTTAACAAGCTCTCCTGACGGTATTTGTTCATTATCCCAGATAAGATTTGCAAATCTGTACTCCATTTCACCAAGCCTTATATCCGCCATTGATAATCCCTCCTTTGGTCTAATATATGTAAACCTGATAATGTTAGTTTAACACATGTAAACCAATTTGTCAATAGCAAAATAAAAAAAGACCGCACAGATTGATATCTGCACGGTCTCTCCGCAAATTGGAAATCTATATAAAACGGGATGTCGGAAATAACCGAAGGCTGATAAGGTCCTGCTTCATGCCCGTATATTTCAGTTTATGCCGCAGCGGATTTTAAGTGAAGCGGTCCTCTGTATGTTAATTTTCATAAAGCATAAAAATATCCCGAAAATGACGCACGAAGATGCTCCGCACTTATTTTTCGGGATATAAAAAATCAAAAATCAATATTTCAGCTTTGGGATATTTGAATCTGTCATGAACGTTGAAACGTTATAAAGTATAAGCACCTGATCGAAATTTTCGGGATCAACGACATTCTTGTAAGATGTCTGAACATATCTCATATCAAGCATCGTAATTTCCGAATAATTGTTTGCAAGAAACGGTACATAGGAATGTGCATACGAATCCTTGACGACAAGGATCTTCGGACCGTCCTCACACTTGGTTTTTATAGTTATAAGCGGCTGATTTGTTCCCGTAAATGACGCATATTTATCCTTTTTATCGAGATATTCACGCATATAAAGACTGTCATAGGTATCAATGCCGTTTCCCGTGTTTACCTCCATTGAAACGATATTTTCACCGTTTTCGCCGAACCAGTAGTCGATAACATCGGGTTCGCAGCCATCGTAAAGCGTCTTGGAATAAAGCGTGCCGAGGAAGCTGTCGCTTGCGTGCTGAATATCGAAGCTGTCCCTTGCGAGCGGCGAATAACCCATCTTTTTTCCTGCCGCATTATAAGCAAGATATGCGCCGAGACTTGTCCAGTGATGGTCGGTTCGATAGTAAATATACTCATTCGCACCGCTTTTCATTGCCGAATATGCATCAATACCGACAATATCACTGTCCAGCTTTCCGTAGACATAATCTATGAATGACTGCTGATCGAGATTGGGTGCATTTTTCGGCAGCTGATCGGAATATATCGCAGCCGATGTCGGAACAAGCATCATATACACCTGTGCGTCAATGCCGTCATTGAAGATATTTATTGCATCGATCGACTTGTCAACTGATGCATAATCGGGATCTGTGACCTTTAGCATCATGCGTTCCCCGGTGATATAAACGTCATTGCGCTCACTTCTTCCGATAAATCTTTCGGAAGCTCCTTTAAGTTTCAGATACGGCACACGTCCGACAAAATGGTCGGAAATATATGTCTCGATGCCGTTCATAAACTTGCAGTTCATGACATTATCAAAGCTGAATTTAGGAAAATCAGCAAGATTTCTGTTTTCAAGCTCGGATTTTTTTTCTTTCGGCATAACCAGAGTGAGTATTCCGAAGATGACTATAAATCCGAAAAAAACAGCTGAATTTATTATTGCCTTCACATCGAGAGGGCGTTTTTTCTTTTTGTTTTCTGACATTTTCCGCCCTCCTTAAAACTTAAAATAAAGAAACGGATTGTAGTTTGCATCTACAAGATATGCTGTGCAGAGCACCATAATGCAAAGCTGAAGCACGGGTGTGAGTGCCGTAACCATCTCAGGCTTTTTATCCTTCAGCTTATCGCGCAGATAATCAAAGCAGTCGGTCGAACCGAAGATGCATATCGCAAAGATAGCAGCATTTGATGCGAGAGTATACAGTGAGAATTGATCTACCCCGATGCCGGTGCCTCCGAACATCGCTTTAAGGTAGCTGATTGCGGGCAT
>USNJ01000240.1 GCA_900556055.1 uncultured Ruminococcus sp. | reverse complement strand
GGAGTTGTTGACCATTGTTACGCCGTTGATGGTAATGATGGCGTTCTGTCCCTGATAGGTGGTTTCTGCGTTATCGGCAGTGCTTCCTGTAACGGAGGTCTTGCCGAAGAACTTATTGAGGACTGCCTCTGCATCGCTGTCAGCAGCGGAGAAGCTTTCGTTTGCGGTCATAACGCCTGTTGTTTCGTCATAGGAAACAAGTCCGCTGTCAACGAGGTTACGGATAGTTACCTTTCCGCTGAGGGATACAGCTGTGCCGTCAGCCTTTGTGAGGTTCAGACCGTTCTCTGCGATAACATAGGTATCGGCATTGACCTTATTGGTGAATGTGCTGGAAGAATCGGTAGTTTCAAAGCCGAGTGCGGAGATAAGTCTTGCACTGTTCTCCTTGCCTGCCGCTGCATTTATCGAGATAACATCGTTAGCGCCTGCTGTTTCAAATGAGATATATCCGCCTGTTTCGTTCTCGCCCGTTGCCTTGATATACTTCATGGTAGGAGCGGAGCTTCCGAAAGCGTTCTTCAGTTCCTTATTGAACAGCTCAACGATCTTTTCCTGCGATGTCTTTGTAACGATGCCGTCATCGCCGACTGTATCGGAAATATCGTTCTTATCGCCGTTTCCGTCGTACTTATAGAAGCCGACTTCCTTTGTAACGCCGTTTACCGTTACCTTGATGCTTGTGTTTACGAGATTTTCGAGATTGCCTGCCTTCTTGGTTCCTGTGAGCGCACTGCCCATTACGGAAACGGAGCTGTCCTTGTTGCCCGCAGCGATCTCATCGGAATTGAACATAGCGTTCAGAAGATTTCCCGAGCTTTGGAAAACCTTGATCTCTCCGCCTGCGCCAGATTCGGATGTCTTGAGGGAGAAGCCCTGAGAAAGGCTGTCGAATGCGAGCTTTACGTTTGCATTTGAGCTGTTGACGGTATTTATCATGGTGCTGACGGTAGTTTCCTTGCTGAAGCTGAAATCAACGCCGTTGATATTGAACTTGAAATTATCGCCGTCGAGCTGCTTTGTAAATGCGATATCGCCGAGCTTTGAGGATGTGGATATCCTGTTGGATGTGTTCTTGTCGAGTCCGACAGCAGCCATAGATGCGTTCTTGTTTGTCGCCTTATCGGAAACGCCGACTGTGAACGAGTGGACATAGTTATCGGATGTGTGGAGCTTCAGCTTTCCGCTGTCGTCCATGCTGAATGATGTGCTGCTTGTGCCCATCTGAGCATTCAGAGCGTCAACGAAGTTCTGCTGGCATATGGAAGCGTCCTCATTTGCCTCGAAGGTGATCTCTCTGGAAAGTCCGTCGAGAGTTACCTTAACGGTATACTGTGGGAAATCAGCCTGCTTTTCGGCAGCCTCCTTTGCAGCCTCGGCAGCCTTTGTGAAATCCATCTGTACGGATGCCTCGATAGCACCGGGGTTAGCTGTGATCTCTGCGCTCTTAGCCATCTGAGCGATGTTTGTGATCTTATAGTTCGCAGCAGTTGCCGAAGAAGAAGCGGTAGCTGTAACGAGAGAATTGCTTGATGTGGACTTGAAGGAAGCCATCAGATAGTTGGAGCCGATATTCGTATCTGGAGAAAGGGCGTTCAGATATGTGCTCTTGAAGGTCTGGATCTTCTTGATGACATTTCTGTACGACTCCTGCTTCCACTGGAGCTTCTGGAGCTTCTGCTTCTGTGTATTTATCCTGTTCTTGGTGAGCGAGGACATCTGCTTTACGAGATTTTCTGTGTCAAGACCTGACATGATACCTGCATTTTTAATGCCTGTTGTAGTTGTTGATGCCATAATCTATCATCCTTTCCGTATAAACATTATGATTTATTTTTCATAAGCTCTTCCATAAACGCAGCGGGGATGCTTCCCGATGCTTCTATGTTGAAGGCTTCAGTATCAGCAAGCTCTGTGCGGACGATCTTAACGTCCTTCGGGGCATTGATGCCGATCCTTACACGATCCTTGCCGACTTCAACGACTGTCACCGTGATGCCGTCGCCGATCCTTACGCTCTCGCCGTTTTTTCGTGTTATGACCAGCATGCTTATTCGCCCTCCTTTTTGTAGATGGGGAATTTCAGCGGATAATTCTCGGCGGCTATTATCTGCACCGCCTTCTTGTTGACCGTATTCACGGCGATAGGTCCTTTGAGGTTCACGGTAGCGTTCCTGTAATCATCGGGAACTACTGCGATAGCGAGCAGCCTGAGATACTTTTTGTCCTCAATGCCTATCTCTTCGAGATCCTCGGGAGCTATTTCGGGGGAATATCCGTCGCAGAGCTGTTCGGGATCGAACACCGTAAAGCAGAGCTGCGGCTTCTGAACGCTTTGCAGCCACATAGGATATTTTTCCTCGCCGAGCGGTGAAAGCAGCGCATACTCGGTGAATTCACCGAAAGCGATTATCCCCTTTGGGAATGTGATTATATCGCTTATGTTTATTTCCTGCTTTCCGAAATCACGTGTATCTATGGTAATGGTTCTGCCGCTTTCCATCATACGGATCAAGACCGCCTTTCATTGTCAGATGAGCATATCCAGCTCCTGTTCAGCGTATCCCGGTGCTGAGCTGGGCGGAAAATAGAACGGCTCTCCGACATATTTTATATCCACTCTCGGGTACTGGCTGATGAAGTATTCAAGCTGTGCGGGGACATACCGGATATCAAGCGTTGACGGCTCGACATCAAATTCAATATCCGACCTGTTGTACTTGAAATCCACGGTTCCGCCGTCCCATGAGATCTTAACTCCGCCCTTCGGGATAAAGTCAACGACCGTTTCCCTTATGCGGTTCATGTTTCTTCTTGAAATATCTGCGGGTGTCACACGCCTGTGCGGGAGTCAGTGTAGCAATTTTTCCATGTGATTTGTGGAATTTTACAAGCTCTTCGATATTGACATCACACAATCCGTCGCCATAGGTCATCATAAACGGCTCATCGCCAATATATTTCTGTACTCTCTTAATACG
>USNJ01000239.1 GCA_900556055.1 uncultured Ruminococcus sp. | reverse complement strand
GTATGCGAGATCTGCGGCAAGCCTATGGTAATAAAGATAGGCCGCTTCGGAAAATTCCTTGCCTGCTCGGGCTTCCCCGACTGCACAAATACAAAGAAGATCGTCAAGCCCACAGGCGGCATATGCCCCCTCTGCGGCAAAAAGATACTTGCAAAGAAGTCCAAAAAGGGCAAGAAATATTTCGGCTGCGAGGACAATCCCACCTGTCCGTTTATGACCTGGGACACCCCCGTTTCCGACAAGTGCCCCAAGTGCAATGACGGCACAACGCTCTTCAAAAAGGGCGGAAAAATGTTCTGCCTGAAGGAAGGCTGCGGCTATGAGGTCGCAATAAAAAAATCATAACGGAGAGATCTGATGGATAAAAAATCGGAAGTTATCGTTATCGGGGCAGGGCTTGCGGGCTGCGAGGCTGCACACAGTCTTTCGGCTGCGGGATTTAAGGTTAAGCTTTACGAAATGAAGCCCGAAAAATACTCGCCCGCTCACAAATATTCGGGATTTGCGGAGCTTGTATGCTCAAATTCGCTGAAGGCTTCAAGAGTGAATTCGGCTGCGGGACTGCTTAAAGAGGAAATGCGCCGTCTTGGTTCGCTGATCGTTCCGTGTGCTGAGAAAACTGCTGTTCCTGCGGGCGGTGCGCTCGCTGTTGACAGAGAAAAATTCTCCGATCTTGTGACGGAGAAGATAATTTCGGATCCTAATATCACGGTAGTTCATGAGGAGCTGACCTCTGTACCTGACGGAAATGTGATAATCGCAAGCGGTCCGCTGACCTCGGGTGCGCTTGCTGAGGATATAAAAAAGCTTACGGGTGATTATCTGAATTTCCATGATGCAGCTGCGCCTATCGTCACTTATGAGTCGCTCGACAAGAACAAGGTATTTTTTGCCGCACGATACGGCAGGGGCGATGACGACTATATAAACTGCCCGTTCACAAAGGAAGAATATCTTGATTTTTACAATGCGCTCGTTAATGCCGAGTCAGCGCCGCTCCACGATTTTGACCGTGAAAAGGACGCATCGGGACGTGATGATTTTACCGTCTACGAGGGCTGTATGCCGATAGAAGTGCTTGCCAAAAGAGGCGAGGACGCTGCTCGCTACGGTGCGATGAAGCCCGTAGGTCTGACCGATCCGAACACCGGAAAGCGGCCGTATGCGGTAGTTCAGCTGAGAAAGGAAAACTCGGCGGGAACGCTTTACAATATCGTAGGATTTCAGACAAATCTGAAATTCGGCGAGCAGAAGCGTGTTTTTTCGATGATCCCGGGGCTTGAAAACGCAGAGTTTGTAAGATACGGCGTTATGCACAGGAACTCGTTTATAAATTCACCGAAGCTTCTGAACGGAGATTTTTCCATGCGCAGTCACCCGAACATTTTCTTTGCGGGACAGATCACGGGTGTTGAGGGATACACCGAATCAGCCGCATCGGGTATCATGGCAGGCATAAATATGGCAAGACGCTTAAACGGTCTTGAAACGCTTATTCTGCCGCCTGAAACGATGATCGGCGGACTGTCAGGGTACATCTCCGACACGACTGTCACGAACTTTCAGCCGATGGGTGCAAACATGGGAATACTGCCGGATATCGGCGTGAGAATAAAGGATAAGCAGGCACGCTATCAGGCGGTCTCGGACAGGGCGCTTGAAGCATTTGAAAAGTATATGTCCGATAAAAAGGACATATAACAAGGAGAAATGACGATGAAAAACAGCGGGTCAAGGCGCATGAGCGTCAGGCTGACAAAGGGTGAGCTGCTTAAATTTTTCCGCTATGACACGTTTTTTACGATGCGGATAATGTGGAACCTGACAATTGCGCTGATCGCACTTGTGATATACATTGCGGCGGTCAGGACATTCATGCAGTACAGAACTGCGGTCATTGTCATCGGCGGGATATTCTTTGTCGGACTGCTGTACAACCTGTTTGTGCTGTCGCCTGCGGCAATGGCTGAGCAGACCGTCCGCACCGACGACGGTATCATCAGCGAGCTTGAATTTTTCGGGACATATTTCACCGAAAAGCACGGGAACACTATTGTCAATATCCCATACGGCGGCATGACAAAAGCTCTTGAAAAGCCGACAGCTTTCTATATCTATTATGATCCGAGGGCGGCTAAGGTCGCAAAAATATCCGAGGACGGACATGTTGCGCACATTAAGAACCGTGCGGGAATGGCTGTTGTTATCCCGAAGGACGGGCTGACTGAAAAGGACATTGAATTTATCCGTTCGATAGTAACAACAAAGTAAGGAGATGATTCTGTGAATGAGTTTTCTGTCAGATGCAGGATAAGCAAAAAAGACAGAGCCATGCTGAGTGCTTATTCGATCATGCACAGCCCCGCCCTTATGTTTTTGACAGTGATTTTTCTTGTGATACTGGTCTATCTTCCAGCTGCGGCACTGTTCCGAAGAATGCTGTTTGGCGGTGTCGATCTGAGGCTTGTGCTGTATGTTATATCGCTTGCGGCAATGCTTTTTGTTAATATCAGAAGCATGATATTTCTGCCCGATACGGGTGTTTCGGAATATATTTTTTCCGACAGCGGATTTTCGGTGAGCGACAGTCAGGGAAAAAGCTTTGTTCAGTATCAGCAGGTGATATCGCTTACCGAAGCAAAGCAGCATTTCTTTATCTATATCAGCAAAAATGCGGCGTATATCATTCCGAAAGCGTATCTGAACCCGAATGACGGCGAAAAACTCAGAGAGATATTCGGCGCAAAGACAAAGGGCAGAAAATGCGGTGATAGCTTTTACTGCGAAAAAACTGCGGAAGGCGGAAGCCGCATCGGTGCGGAATATGCATACAAAACATCTGAGATCAGGATATCCGATGATTATCCGAAAAAGGCTGCTGCGGCGATTTTGGCAGCGCCTGCATCTGTCATAAACACGATCTATATTTTCATGATCTTCATGCTCCTGTCGCTGATATGGCTTCCGTCCTTGCTGGCGTGGGTGGCAGCTGTCTACACATTGCTGGTACTGATATCGTCATTCAGAA
>USNJ01000238.1 GCA_900556055.1 uncultured Ruminococcus sp. | reverse complement strand
GGCGACCAGCCCTTGCCAAAGCCCAAGGGCTGGACCCCAACGCTTTTTAGCTTCTGGTGCGGGTCTGTGGGTGCTGTTCACCTGAATATAAAAAGCAAAAGTACCTTGCACAGATGCTTGGCTACCCGTGTTTTGGCAATGACCGTCTTGCTATCGCTATTCTTATCAGCTCCGTCAAAACCCTCCGCTTTGCACTCTCCTTTAACTCGTCCGCTCGTTTCATGTCCTCCTCCGTCCGCACTGTGACCTTCATTGATGTCAGCCTCTCCAACGCTTCAACCGATGCCTCCGCTCTGCACAGGCTGCATGTACAGCAATTGAACCGCTTCAATACCGCCGGCAGCCACTCCGATATCAGCTCAGATGTCACGTTTATCTCGACTCCCGTTCCCGTCTGCGGCACTTTATGCACCGTCGGCTTTATATCCGCTTCCTTCTCGATCTGCTCGGCTAATATGTTCTCCTGCTTGAATTTGTCGTCCAGTATCGGATTTTTCGCGGAATTGCTCTCGCTCCTCGTCAATAATCTCATTACAGATTCGGTTTTATGTGTCTTGCTTTCACTCATAATGTTTATCCCTCTGTTACTGTAAGTTTATATAGGTGATTGTTTTACTATCTGTATAGTTCGTTCGCCAGTGCTTTATATTCCTTTGCGGCTTTGCATCTCGGGGCATATCGGCGGAGTGTTTTCTGATGCGCAGGCGCTTCCGCTGCGGATATGCACGGCGATATCTTCGTGTTCAATATGACCGTGCCAAGCTGGTCGGCTACTATCTGCACCATCTCCTCAACATCGGCTGTCAGCTGATATTTCGGGTTATATCTCGTAAGAAGTATGCCCCTTACGTCAAGATCCTTGTTATAATACTTCTTCACGGCGATTATCGTTTCTTTCAGCTGTGCGATGCCCTGCAAAGACAATATTTCCGCTGTCATCGGGATTATAAGGTCATCGGACGCTGTATATGCATTTATCGTCAGGATATTGAGCGCAGGCGGCGTATCAAGCAGGATATAGTCGTAATCTCCCGATATTTCGGCTATCTTCTGCTTTAAAATGAACTCTCTGCCCTTGTTTTTGAGTTCAAGCTCCGTTCCGCTCAGCAGTATATTCGATGTGATAACGTCGCAGTTTTCGGTGTGCTGTACAGCTTCTCTGATATCCGCTTCGCCCGTCAGCACCTCATGGACGGTCACTCCCGTATCATCTGCGCCGAGACTGAAGCTGAGATTTCCCTGCGGGTCGAGGTCTATCACGAGGACTCTTTTCTTATCAGATGCAAATTCCCCCGCAAGACCCGAAACTGTCGTTGTTTTTCCAACGCCGCCTTTCTGGTTAGTAACTGCGATTATCCTTGCCATATACCGTGTCCTTTCCTCAAAAAAGGACGGAAAATCCCTTTCCGCCCAATCTGAAAACGTTTAAATTTTGCCGCCTTAAAGACTGCCTGCGAGCTTCTTTTTCTTCTCACGCTCCGCAAGCTGAACATCGAAGATATAACGTGCTATGCGCTCCTCCTGAGGGGGTGTCATTCCCGTGAATTTGCAGCCATAGCCCTTGAAACTGCCGTCCTTATCGACCTGGCGGCGGAGTATCTCGGTAAGAAGGTCAAGCTCGCCGTCGATAAGCGAGAGCGAAACGCAGTCGCCAATGGAAAATTCGTATGATGTATCCAGCAGAACGCCGCCGAGATTTATATTCCGGATACTGCACTGCAAAGGCTCATCGAACTGCACGGTTTTCTCGTCCCTGATAAAAAACGAGATAGAAGCGGGCATAGTTACAGCTATTTTATATGATCTTCTGCGTTCCTCAAGCACCTGACCATCGTCCACATGGATATTTATCTGATGCTCGGTGCAGAGGTCGATAACGGTCTTGCACTTGACTCTTGTGCCGTTCAGATACTCAAAAATGATATAAACGGGTGTATCCTTGCGCATTTCGGGGATATTTTTTCCTTTGAGCATACAAAGCTCCTTATGCTTTATCCTGAAAAAATCCCTTGGCCAGTCGATAGCTTTAGTGGAGAAGAGGAGATTATCCTGCTCATCATAGACCGAAGCTCTTATGATCTTATCCTTACTAACCATCTTAACCCCTCCCCAAACTATCTACATTATAACGTTTTCGCATCGTTTTTGCAATAGATATTTGACTATATTAATAAAAAATTATTATTTTCTTTTTCCTGAATATAATTTTTTGGCTATATCCATCATTTTTTTATTAAACTGCTGTCTGCGTTCCTGCTGTTCCTTATATTTCGCCGATGTATTCTGAATACGTCTTGTGAGCCATCTGCCGTGGGGGTAATAATTTCTGCACTGTACATAATCGACAATTTTGCCGCCGTTTTCGTCATACCACCAATGTTCGAAAGCGATACCGTTTTCCTCTCTGTTATATTTTAGCCTATCTGTACGGTCGGTAAATAATCTTGCATTACCGCATATGACGATATATCTGCCTGTAAAGAAAACGTCCTCAATATCCGCCATTCTGATTATCCAGAGCTTTTTATAGGCGAGGTTTCTGCCTTCGGACTTAGCGGGTTCGAGGTATTGGGATATAATCATATCGCCGCCGCAGATTTCGATATAGGTTTCTTTTTCGTGGCCTTTAAGGATAGGGTTAGTTATGACAGCGGAGATAAAGGAGGAGAGGAAGCTTATAGCGAGTGCGCCTGTTAGCATATAGAAGTTGACTTTATAGTACAATATGCTCATAGATTTGCCGTGGTTCAGGAGAGTGAGGGTGAGGATAGTGAGGGTGACAGCGATAGATGGGAGGTTGACGATAAGGAGGGCTTTGTTGTATTTAGCTGCGAGTTTATTGATATTGACGCGATAGATCCTATTCAATATTCAAACCTCCACACGGTGGGGACACCCCCACGGGTTTTGCTTTTTAAGTTCAAGCGCACAGCACCCACAAATCCGCACCCAAAAGAAAAAGTTCGCCAGCCTTTCTAAGGCTGCGGGATTCCAAAGGGCAGAGTCCTTTGGTCGCCCTCGCAAGGGCGAAAC
>USNJ01000237.1 GCA_900556055.1 uncultured Ruminococcus sp. | reverse complement strand
AATCGCCGCAAAAGCTTTGATATATGCGGTTTTGCGGCGAGAGATTCCCATAATTCAATGGGTTTTTAGTATTATACTGCCTGCCGCTCAGCCGCATCCCGCTAAAATAATATTCCCTCGGATCTTTGACAAGCATTTCTCCGCTCGGATTTTTCGCATTGTTTTCCGCCTTCTTATCGTTAAAGGATCTCATGTTATCACCGTCATTTTTTTTATTGCAGCCCTTTTTGATGATATCCCGATGAGATCGGTGTAAAATATAAGAAAAACCCCGTCCGAGGTCATCGGACGGGGCATTGTATTTACTATGGAGTGCTAAAAATTAGCAGTTCTCAGCGAAATACTTGATTGTTCTTACCATCTGAGATGTGTAAGAGTTCTCGTTATCGTACCAGGAAACAACCTGTACCTGATATGTGTCATCGTCGATCTTGGAAACCATTGTCTGAGTAGCATCAAACAGTGAACCATATCTCATGCCGATGATATCGGAAGAAACGATCTGCTCCTCGTTGTAGCCGAAGGACTCAGTAGCAGCAGCCTTCATAGCAGCGTTGATGCCTTCCTTAGTGATATCCTTGCCCTTTACAACAGCTGTGAGGATCGTTGTAGAACCTGTGGGTGTAGGAACTCTCTGAGCGGAGCCGATGAGCTTGCCGTTCAGCTCAGGGATAACAAGGCCGATAGCCTTAGCAGCACCTGTGGAGTTAGGAACGATGTTAGCAGCACCTGCTCTTGCTCTTCTCAGGTCGCCCTTTCTGTGAGGACCATCGAGGATCATCTGATCGCCTGTGTAAGCATGGATTGTGCTCATGATACCGGAAGCGATAGGAGCGTAGTCGTTCAGAGCCTTAGCCATAGGAGCGAGGCAGTTTGTTGTGCAGGAAGCAGCAGAAATGATGTTGTCTTCCTTAGTAAGAGTCTTGTGGTTTACGTTGTAAACGATTGTAGGAAGATCGTTGCCTGCAGGAGCAGAGATAACAACCTTCTTAGCACCGGCATCGATGTGAGCCTGGCTCTTAGCCTTGGATACATAGAAGCCTGTGCACTCGAGAACTACGTCAACGCCGATCTCGCCCCAAGGGAGCTCAGCAGCGTTAGCCTTAGCATAGATCTTCAGAGTCTTGCCGTCAACTGTGATTGTACCTGCTTCATCATCAGCAGTAACAGTGTGAAGGTTCTCGCCGATCTTTCCGCAGTAGCCGCCCTGAGCGGTATCATACTTCAGAAGGTGAGCGAGCATGGAAGGCTTAGTCAGGTCGTTGATAGCAACAACCTCGTAGCCCTCAGCGCCGAACATCTGACGGAAAGCAAGACGGCCGATACGGCCAAAACCATTAATAGCAACTTTAACTGACATGGGATTATACCTCCTAAAAAATTACTAACTATATTTTACACCATTCCGCAGGATTTATCAAGTGTTTTTGATAAAAAAATCACGAAGTTTAAGTATTATTTACAGCTGTGCGCCGAAAAAATCGCCTATATATCAGATTTTTGGAATGATAGTAAACTTATTTAATCTTATATCCATATAAAATTTACGTTATGTCAATCAAAAGAGCAGGTTGAAAAGTCCGAGGATAAAGCCGATAACACCGCCCAGCCACACGATGGCATCAAGCTCCTTTTTCATGACCGAGAATGTCAGCTCCTCTATCTCCTTCATATCCATCGAATTGATCTTTTTTTCGATTATTGCGGGGATATTTATCTTTTCAAGTGCGCCGCCAAGACCCGATGAAACCGCTCTTATGTAGATCTTGAGTATCATTCCCCTGATGTCAGCACCGTGTTTTTCGGCGGAAACGATCATCGAGCCGCCTGTGCGGTCCATGAATTTTGCGGTTTCGTCCTTGACTTTGGGGCGGACCAGCTCATCACCGTGTTCGGCGATATAGCCGTCAATTGCGGAGGAAACATGTCCCGAGATATTTTCAAGAAGATTGTCAGTGACCATCATCTGGAGCATGGTGCCCTGAGTTTTTTCCCTTATGACGCGGGATACCTGTTCGGCAACTATCCGTCCGATGCCGAATTCATCGGCTTTTTTCAGTATTTTTTCGGTTATGAGATCCGATGCGCCGTCGATCATGCTGTCTGCGCTGCCTGTAAAGCTGTCGAGAAGCGCACGCAGAGAGGTGCTGTTGTCACGGTTATTGTCGAGCCAGCTGTCAATTGATGTTCCTATGCTTTCGAGCATTTCCTCCGAGAGCAGAGTTTCCTGGAGCGCCTCCTCGGTCAGCAGTGAGCTTCCGACCGCTTTTCCTATCGCAGATGCGAGCCTGGGCTTGCCTTTCGGGATTATTCCGGGTGTGAACGGCAGGGTGAATCTGCCTATTTTTATCGGATTATATGGGCGGAACAGCATCTTTACGGCAAGATAATTCGTGAAATATCCGATGACCGTGCCTATAAGCGGTGCAGTGATGAATTCTATCTGAAACGGCATAAGCAGCATATCCTTTCAAATTCAATTATATATTGTACCATATTATACAACATATAGCTTTATTTGTCAATAGGAGATTTTCAGAGGTATCCGACAGCCTTATTTCATCTCCGAAGCCTTGTGCTTTGCCTTCATAAGAAAGCGGAAGATCGGCGCACATTCGGTGAAGCCTTCTGCGAGATAATCCGAGAGCCTGTCGCTGAAAACAATCCCGCTGTCCTTGGTGTCACGGACAAAGTAGATGTTTTTTCTGTCCAGCCACTCACGGAGATCTTCTTTTTCATCGGGGTAATGCGATCTTTTGTAGCATTCACCGCCCATTTCGAGCTGAGATGCACGGTATGCCCTGTCGGCAGCCTTAAAGTCCTTGTCGCCGCTCAGGATATATCCGCGTATCGCCTCCATGTTGGCAGTGCCTGCGCAGTAAAATCCCACGCCGTACTCGAAGCCGTCGGGGGATATCGCAAAGTACATTTCGGGCATAGGCTCTCTCGGTTCACGCTTGTGTCTGAATGATGCCCACATACTGTCCCTGAACATGGTCTTGTCGTTGGAAAAGCGTGTGTCGCGGTATATTCTGGA
>USNJ01000236.1 GCA_900556055.1 uncultured Ruminococcus sp. | reverse complement strand
TAAAATGGCCTCCCTTATTTTATCGGACACTTATTATTTTTGTACCTATTTTAGTACGAATGGGCGGCAAAGTCAATTGATAAATTGTGCGCCATGTGGTACAATAATACTGCGGCTTTCTGCCGCATGGAGGAAAAATATGGAACACATCCGCACCCGCTTCGCGCCCAGCCCTACCGGCTATATGCATGTCGGCAATCTCAGGACGGCGCTTTACGCATTCCTCATCGCCAAAAAAGACGGCGGCAGCTTTATTCTCCGTATCGAGGATACCGACCAGGAGCGTTATGTTGAGGGTGCTACCGATGTTATTTACAACACTCTCCGTCAGACAGGACTTATCTGGGATGAAGGACCCGATATCGGCGGTCCCGTTGGTCCTTATATCCAGTCGCAGAGAATGGGCATTTTCAAGGATTATGCGATCCAGCTCGTTGAAAGCGGACACGCATATTACTGCTTCTGCACAAAGGAAAGAATTGAGGAAATGCACAAGATACAGCAGGTATCCGGTCAGCCGTCCATGTACGACAGACACTGCCGCAATCTCCCCAAGGAGGAGGTAGACAGACTGCTTGCCGAGGGCGTTCCTTACGTTATCCGCCAGAAGATACCCACTGAGGGCACAACTACTTTCCATGACGAGCTTTACGGAGATATCACTGTTGAGAATTCAACTCTCGACGATCAGATACTTATCAAGGCTGACGGAATGCCCACATATAACTTCGCAAATGTTGTTGACGACCATCTGATGGGAATTACCCATGTCGTAAGAGGAAATGAGTATCTTTCTTCCGCACCTAAGTATAACCTTCTTTATGAGGCATTCGGCTGGGAGCCTCCTGTGTATATCCACGTTGAGCATATCATGAAGGACGCTCAGCACAAGCTTTCAAAGCGTGACGGAGATGCTTCATTCCAGGATCTCCTCGACAAGGGCTTCCTCGTTGAGGCCATCATGAACTACATCGCTCTCCTCGGCTGGGCACCTAAGGGCGAGAATGAGATATTCACTCTCGAGGAACTCAAAAAGGAATTCAGCATCAGCGGACTTTCCAAATCTCCCGCTATATTCGATCCTCTGAAGCTCAAGGCTATCAATGCCGAGTATATCAGAAGAATGAGCTTTGAGGATTTCAAGAAGGCTGCTATGCCTTATATCCGTCAGACTGTTAAGAGGGAAGATGTTGATCTCGATGTCCTGATAAGAACTCTTCAGCCCAGAACAGAGGTATTTGTTGATATCCCCGAGCAGGTAGATTTCGTTGATGCTCTGCCTGAGTATGACAATTCTCTTTATGTCCACAAGAAGATGAAGACCAACGAGGAGACAGCTCTTTCCGCTCTGAATGAGATCCTTCCCGTACTTGAGGCTATCCCCGAGAACGAGTGGAACGAGGAGAAGATCCACGAAGAGCTGTTCAGGCTTATCGAAAAGCTCGGCGTAAAGAACGGCTGGCTGCTCTGGCCGCTCAGAGTTGCGGTATCCGGCAAGCAGTTCACACCCGGCGGCGGAATCGAGCTTTGCACAGTTATCGGCAAGGCTGACAGCATCGAGAGAATAAAGAAAGGTATTGCAAAACTCTCTTGATATTGTCACAATGCTGTCACATTGACGTGTTATCCTACTAAAGAACAAATACGGCGGCAGAGGCGTGTGTCTCTGCCGCTTATCGGGAGGATTGTTTAATGATCGAAGTCAAAAATCTGACCAAGCATTATGGTCAGAAAAAGGCTGTCAACGATTTATCCTTTACCGTAAACGACGGAGAGATTCTCGGATTTCTCGGACCTAACGGCGCAGGAAAATCCACTACTATGAATATTCTTACGGGCTATATCTCCTCCACTGAGGGACAGGCTCTTATCAACGGAATCGATATCCTCGATGAGCCGACAAAGGCAAAGAAGGAAATAGGCTATCTGCCCGAACTTCCGCCGCTTTATCTTGATATGACCGTAAAGGAATATCTGAATTTCGTCTATGACCTGAAAAAGTGCAAGCTGCCGAGAAAAGCACATCTTGAGGATATCTGTTCGCTTGTAAAGATCACAGATGTTTACGACAGAATAATCAAGAACCTTTCAAAGGGTTATAAGCAGCGTGTCGGAATGGCACAGGCACTTGTCGGAAATCCGCCTATACTTATCCTTGATGAGCCTACTGTCGGACTTGATCCTATGCAGATCATCGAGATAAGAACGCTCATAAAGAAGCTCGGAAAGAAACACACTGTTATTCTTTCGTCACATATCCTGAGTGAGATACAGGCTACCTGCGATCGCATCATAATCATCGACCACGGTACGATAGTTGCGGACGATACCACAGAAAATCTCACAAAGAAGATCACAAACGACAACAAGCTTATCGCAAGGATCGACGGTCCGCGTGAAGAGGTCGCAAAGATGATAAAGAGCATTCCAGGAGTTGTTTCCGTCCGTGATGATATGGAAAGAGAACCCGGCGTGTTTGAGTATGACATCGAAGTTGCAGACGAAAAGGATATCAGACGAGAGCTTTTCAAGCGTGTTGCTGCAAGAAACTGGTATATCCTCGGACTGAAAAATACCGAGCTTACTCTTGAGGACATCTTCCTGAAGGTCACAATGGGCGAGAAGGTCGTTCTGAAAAACGATAAGGAATCGGAAAAGGCTGTTGAGAAGCTTGACAGCGAAACAAAGGACGCTTCCGAGGAAAAGACCGAGCCTTCCGAAGAGGAAAATGACGGTGATAAGAAGGAGGGTGAACAGTAATGGGCGCTATTTTCAGACGTGAGATGAAGGCGTACTTTACTTCGCCTATCGCATATATTTTCATCACTGTATTCTATATTTACACAGGATATTTCTTTGTAATGGGAAATATCGCAGCCGCATCAACAAGCATGACAAACCTGTTCGCAACAGTGTTCACTATCATGATGTTCATGCTGCCTCTGCTGACGATGAGACTTTTTTCCGAGGAAAAGAAGCAGAAAACCGATCAGGGACTGCTGACAGCTCCCGTAAATCTCTTTGAGATAGTATTCGGAAAATTCCTTGCGGCTATGGTGGTTTTCTTT
>USNJ01000235.1 GCA_900556055.1 uncultured Ruminococcus sp. | reverse complement strand
TGAAAAAGAAAAAGAGTCTTGTTTGAGGCTGCAAAACGGAGGTAACAGAATATGAAAAAACGAATACTTAGTATCTTGCTGACTTTATGCATGACGCTCTGCCTTACGCCGATAAGCGTATTTGCCGAGGAGGTTGGGGCATGGGGCTCTGCTGCGATACAGCTTGGCGCAAACGCACTGAATAAAACTGTAAACACAGAGATCGCACCGACTGTGTATTTCGGACAAAACCATGAAAATAATCCCGCTGCATGGCGAGTTATCGGTTATGACGGAAACGGTGTTACAAGCGCACAAGGGGATATTACCCTGCTTGCGGCATATAATATGGGTTGGTCAAAGTTTGGCTCGAGTGCCGCTTATGCAGACAGCGATTTGAAAACCGCAATAGACGCGCTTGCAGAAAAGCTGACATCGAAAGAAACCGATGCAGTTCAAAAACAGACGCTTGCAAGCGGAAGTTACAACAGAGAAAATACCGACTGTGTATCTGGCACACAAGTGAATAACGCTGTATTCTGGCCGCTTTCCACAGCGGAAGCGTCTGCAGTAAATAATGATCTGCGAATTGCGGATAGAGAACATCAATATTGGGCATCAAGCTATTGGTGGTTGCGCTCCCCAGGCGCAAAGGGTCGCGATGTTGCCTCTGTGGACGGTTTTGCTAATATCGACCACGATGGGATAGATATCAGCAATATATGGGGTGTTCGTCCCGCTTTTAAATTAAATCTGAACTCTGTCCTTTTTGCATCTGCCGCTGTGGGCGGAAAGCCTGACGGAGGATTGACCGCAGTTTCCGCTTATTCGGGAAACGAGTGGAAAATGACACTTCTGGACAGCAGCCGCAGCGGATTCAATGTGACTGTCAAATCCGTTTCCACATCAACTTCGGGCATCAATGCGGACATTGAATATTCCGGCGCAAAAACAGGCTCGAACGAATATGTTTCCGCGTTGATTGTAAACAGCAGTAATGAGATCATTTATTACGGACGCATTGCCCAAAACAGCGAAAGCGGTACGGCGACCATATCTATTCCCGCAGGACTTGCGGCAGGCTATACCCTCAATGTGTTCTCCGAGCAGTATAACGGTGATTATAAGACCGACTATGCAAGTGCGTTTCATGATATCGCGCTTACGGCAGGCAATTACACAGTTAAATTTGAACCGAAGGTGGAACGGATATTGCCGACAAAACAAATGTCGGATGGACCGATAAAGTGCTGAACGGCATTACAGAACCCACAAAAATCGGCTATGAATTCAGCGGCTGGAAATACGGCGATATGGCCGTTACAGCAGATACAGCTTATTCCGATCTTGTGATTGATGATACTGTAACAAGCATCACCCTAACGGCACAGTGGACAGCAAATCAGTACACCATCACCTTTGACACCGACGGCGGCAATGAGATATCTCCCATCACACAGGATTTCGGTACAGCGATCACCGCACCTGCCGATCCGACAAAGGAAGGATTCAGCTTTGCAGGTTGGGACAAAACAATTCCTGCAAGTATGCCTGCCGAGAATATGACGATCAAGGCACAGTGGACAGTTAATCATACTCATACCCCTGCGGCAGAATATTCCTCCGATGAAACAGGACATTGGTACACCTGCTTGGGCTGCAATGAAAAGATAGATGTTGAACCCCATACCGAGGACAGCGGAACAGTGACGACCGAACCTACCGAAACGACCGAGGGCGAAAGAACATTCAAATGCACAAAATGCGGATATGTTCTCAGGACAGAAACTATCCCTGCACTTACTCCCGAACATACCCACAGCTATGGCACGGAATGGAAATCGGACGATACATCGCACTGGCATGAATGCGAATGCGGAGATAAGACGGACATCGGAACTCACACAGAGGACAGAGGTGCGGTCACCGTTCAGCCAACGGCAGCGACAACAGGCATAAGAGCATATTCCTGCACCGTATGCGGATGTTTTCTCAGAACGGAAACCATTCCTGCAATCGAAAATAATTACTATCCCACATATCCAAGCTATCCCATATATTCCGTGATCTCAGCACCAAGCGTATTCACCGAAAAGCTGACCGTCAAGGCAGAATCGGACGGAAGTACGTTAACGCTCAGCTGGGACGAGATTCAGAAAGCAGGAAAATACCATGTATATCAGTATAAGGACGGCAAGTATGTCAAGATAAAGACTACCACCGATACATCGGTAACGCTTAAAGATCTGAAAAACGGCGAAACCTGCAAATTCCTTGTAAGATACACTATCGGTGGAATTCTCTCGCCTATGACTTATTCAAAAAAGATAACGGTCAATGTCTATTACAAGCCTATCGTAAAGGCGGAATCGACCGAAAACAGCGTAACATTTGCTTGGCAGGCTGTTCCCGATGCGGAGAAGTATGCCATCTTCAAGTATGAGGACGGAAAGGCTGTAAAGCTCGCCGAAACCGAAAAACGGGCAGTAAAGATAACCCGGCTCACTCCCGATATCGAGTATCAGTACATCGTCAGTGCTTACGTTGACGGAAAGTGGACAACAATGCTGAAATCTGATATTGTGACTGTCAGGACAAAGGCAGAATAATTCCCCATAAACCAAAGCAAGGCATACATCATACCGAAAGGGTAGGGTGTATGCCTTTAAAATGTAATGCTCTTTGTTTTTTTATTGATAAGCAGTATTTAGCCTCGGTTAATGAAAATAACTGCATCAATCTTACAAATATTTTATTATCTCGCTTCTTATATTGTCCATACGGCTGTCGGAAATACCAAAATCCATTTTTTTGTAGCTCCATGCCGCACGGGATATGCCGAGCTTTTCAAAGGCTGTATTTATAGCCTTGAACCACTTGAGAGCGTCCTCAGGTTCGGCAAGGTCGATAACGCCGTATTCGCCGCAGTATAAAACCGTTCCGTTTTTCTTTGCAGCTTCATATGCTCTGCTGAATCTTTCGATGAAAAATTCAGGTGTGATCGGAGGCTCAACATCGTCAAATGGCAATCTGAAATCTGTGCTCATATTTTCCACCCAGTACGCTCCCTGGTGAGTGAACATAAGCGGG
>USNJ01000234.1 GCA_900556055.1 uncultured Ruminococcus sp. | reverse complement strand
TATGCAGGTAAAGCTTGTCGCATAAAGCATAGCTGCGGAAATGTAGTTTATCTTTGCCATCAGCGACAGCACAGCCGCACCGATCAGCGGGATAATAATGCAGCATGCAAGAACCCCGTGTATCCACTTCTGGAGAGTTTCCGGCTTCATGTTCAGGATAAAGTTTGATTTTTCCGTCGTTCCGAAAATGGTTTTCGGCATATCATCAGCTCCTTAAAAAAATTCCCTGCTGCATAAACTCATGCAGCAGGGAAAATATTACTTGGCGTACTCGATTACCCTGCTTTCTCTTGTCAGATTAACCTTGATCTGTCCGGGATAATCCATCTCATTTTCGATGCGCTTAGCGATCTCTCTCGCAACAATGACCATCTGCTCATCGTTGATCTTTTCAGGAACGATCATTACACGCACCTCACGTCCCGCCTGAATAGCGTAGGATTTCTCAACGCCCTCGTAGGACGAACAGATCTCCTCAAGCTTTTCAAGACGCTTGATGTAGTTTTCATAGTTTTCGCTTCTTGCTCCGGGACGTGCCGCCGAGATAGCGTCCGCCGCCTGAACAAGACAAGCAACGACTGTCTTAGCCTCAACATCGCCGTGGTGAGCTTCAATAGCATGGATAACTTCGGGGCTTTCCTTGTACTTTCTGCACACGTCAACGCCAATCTGTACATGAGAGCCTTCGATCTCATAGCTGAGAGCCTTGCCGATATCGTGGAGAAGTCCCGCACGTCTTGCGAGATTAGCATCAACGCCGAGTTCGGAAGCCATTATTCCTGCGAGATGTGAAACCTCTATGGAGTGGTTCAGAACGTTCTGGCGGTAGCTTGTTCTGTATCTCAGTCTGCCTATCAGCTTGATAAGCTCATGGTTAAGACCGTGTACATTGGTTTCGAGGACGGCTCTTTCGCCCTCCTGCTTGATCTTATGCTCGACCTCACGCTTAGCCTTATCGACCATTTCCTCGATCCTTGTCGGGTGGATACGTCCGTCAGCGATAAGCTTTTCAAGAGCGATCCTTGCGACCTCACGTCTTGCGGGATCGAAGCAGGAAAGAGTGATAGCCTCGGGTGTGTCGTCGATGATAAGGTCAACGCCTGTGAGAGTTTCGAGAGTTCTGATGTTGCGTCCTTCACGTCCGATGATGCGTCCCTTCATCTCGTCATTGGGGAGAGGGACAACGGAAACTGCCGTTTCGGAGACCTGATCTGCCGAACATTTAGCGATAGCGAGGGAAATAAGATCTCTTGCCTTTTCCTCAGCCTCGTCCTTCATCTGCTGTTCGTAATTCTGTATCATAACAGCCTTGTCGTGGACAAGCTCGTTTTCGAGGGCAGTCATAAGGTGTTCCTTAGCCTGATCCATCGTGTATCCGGAAATTTCCTCGAGCTTTTTGAGCTGGGACTGCTTGATCTCCTCAGCGTCAGCGAGCTTTCCCTCAGCGTCCTTGATCTTGCCCTGCAGGATCTCTTCTTTTTTCTCGAGGTTATCGGTTTTTTTGTCGAGAGTTTCTTCCTTCTGCTGAATGCGGCGTTCCTGCCTGGAAATTTCGTTTCTGCGGTCCTTGATCTCGCGGTCGAGTTCGGAGCGGCTCTTATGTATTTCGTCCTTAGCCTCAACGAGTGCAAGCTTTTTCTTGCTTTCCGCTTCTCTTTGAGCGTCGTCAACTATACGTTTAGCTTCTGCTTCAGCCGAACCGATAGCGGATTCTGCCTGCTGTTTGCGGTAATTTATTCCGAGCTTGAAAAGCACGATGCCCGAGATGACCGCACCGACGATGAAAGCGCCGACAGCTATAAGAATTGCTGTTGTTGTTGACATCAATGATCTACCTCCTTGTAAATTAGTTTATAAACCAATTACAGAGGTGCTGTTTTCCCGATATTCAATTTTACAGTTGCATTAAAATAGAGATTAAACGAATATGGAGCGATAACGATTAAGGAACTGCCGGTCAATGTGTCTTTCCACGCCGCAGGCGGGGAAAGACACCCCTAAATACGTCTCTTAGGAAACAAATCAAAATAATGAATAATTCAGCATTACCTTAAAGCTATCAGTATTCTATCCGAATAAAAATAAATTAAGACACATAAAAAATATCTATCTGAAAATCTGCATATGCCGCAATGGCAATAATACCTCTGCAATAAAAAATTAGCAGCAAATGTATCTGCAAACTATTCTTTTATTTTAAACTATTTTTACCCGCTTGTCAAGGAATTTTGCACAGTTTAACACTTATACATAATAAAACGGGTGATTTCCTGTAAAAATTGACTCTTGACAAATCGGCGCATGAGTGATACTATATATAAATACAGAAAAAGCTTTGATAAGGAAGGCATATTTGCGGAAAGATTTCAGAGAGCCACCGTCAGCGGCTGAAAGCGGAGGCAGTCGGGCGAATGTGCATACCGCCTTTGAGCGCGTCCAATAAACGACGGCTGACCACCGTTAAAGGGTCATAATGAGGCTGATCTTCAGCGAATTCGGGTGGAATCACGGTAAATTTATCGTCCCTTAGTCTGTGCAAGCGCATAGATTAGGGGATTTTTTGCTTTTTGGATAATTTTACTTTTGTGGGATAGGGAAAAAAGAAAGAAGCCGAAAGCCTCACGAAAACCGTAACAAAGTCCCCCACGGCGATAGATTGCGCCGCAAGCCAAGCGGGCAAAGGGAGCTGTCAGTGGTCAGTGGTCGGTTGTCGGTTCTCAGTGGTCAGATGTTCTGTTCCGTAAAAAGCGGCGAACCAAAACACTCAAATCCCCGCAAACAAGGGCAACGAACAAGCACACAATTCCCCACAAACAAGAGCGACGAACTAAACCTCCGCCCTTAACAAAATGGAACGTTAAGAGCCACTAAAGTAAGCAAATTCCCCTCCAAACCGCAAACTATATCGCTAAACCAAGATGTAAAGCGGGGAAAAGAGGGGTGAGGGTGAAGGGAAAGAGAGTGCAAGTTCATTTCGAACGAGTTCGGAATGAACTTGAGGAACACCGTGAGGGAGCGGGGGGAAAGTCCCCGCTTTGCTTAGGGTTTATTCTTTCCCCCCGCTCCCTTAGGTGTCCTCTT
>USNJ01000233.1 GCA_900556055.1 uncultured Ruminococcus sp. | reverse complement strand
TTTGTGTTATAAATACATTTTTATCAGAACATCTTTTTGTTTATCTCAGCAATAAGATTTTTTCCGCCTCTGTTGTCCCTGCCTCTTTGTCTTGCGCAGACATAGCTTGAAGAAAAGCAGGCGGCGCAGAGTGAAAGCGATGCAAGCAGTCTGACTATCCCGTCGGACACGTCAATTTTGCTGATAACAAAAGAAAAAAGCAGGACGCACAAAAACAGAACCCCGACTCCCGCAAATGCCGAGCGAACGGCTGCCGTTATTTTTTCCTGCTTTGATCTGTATGAAGCGGATTTTCGCATGAATATCAGTCCTTTCGAGAAATGATATTCATGATATTCCGAAAATATTACTTCTTAGCGGATTCTTCCTGAATGTCATGGACAGTATTGTTCTCGCTAATAGCCCATGTCTTTACTCTGATCTTGCTGCGGTCGCCGCCTGTTTCGATAACAACGGTGCCTGTCTTTTCGTCCTTGCGGACAACGATTCCGATAATTCCGCCGATAGTTGTAACTTCGTCGCCGATCTGGAGATTATCTCTCATTTCCTTAGCTTCTTTTTCCTTTTTCTTCTGGGGACGGATCATGATAAAGTAAAGGAAAACAAAGAGGAGCACCAGCGGAATGAGCTGTACCAGCAGATATGCCGTGCCGTTTGCCTGCTCGCCGGAGCCTGCTGCAGCTGCGGATGCTTCAAAAAGCATATGGTTAAAGACAAAATTCATTAATTATTCCTCCAACATTTTATTTGTCCACACTATATAAGAATATTATATCATCTTTTTCTGAACTTGCAAGCGTTTTAACAAATATTTTTCATTTGATATGAAAATAGCGGATTATTCTAATTCACAAGCGATATGCATATGATAGATGAACAGAAATATCCTGACCGAGAGGAGCTTCATTTACATGAGAAAAAAGAATGACGCAGCTGCCGCAAATATCGGAAAACACGGCGATGACGAGCTGCTTGTTGCATTGGCGGGAAATCCGAATGTCGGAAAATCCACGCTTTTCAATCTGCTTACGGGCATGAATCAGCACACGGGAAACTGGACGGGAAAAACAGTTTCCTCTGCGGAGGGACGCTTTACATACAGCGGAAAAACCTATATCTTATGCGACCTTCCTGGGACATATTCGCTGAATGCGCATTCCGCAGAGGAGGAGGTCGCACGTGATTTTCTGTGCTTTTCGGGTGCGGATGCAGTGCTTGTTGTCTGTGATGCGTCATGCCTTGAACGAAATCTCAATCTTGTGCTTCAGACGCTGGAGATAACGGGAAAAGCGGTTGTTGCGGTCAATCTGATGGACGAAGCCGAGAAAAAGAAAATAAAAGTCAGCTGCGGGGAGCTGTCAAAGCTTCTTGGCGTTCCCGTATGCCCGATAACCGCAAGGAGCGGAGAGGGCGTGGAGGATCTGCTGTCTGCGCTGGCTGAGGTTTGCGAAAAGCCTGCACCCGAGGCTCAGCCGCTGGTCATATATCCCGATGAGATAGAAGGTGCTGTTTCACGGATCGTACCGCTTACGGAAAAATATTTCGGCAGCATCTGCGACAGCCGTTTTGCCGCAGTTTCCATGCTTGCGGGGGATAAGACGATGATCGGCAGAATGAGCGAGACGGCAGGGATCGGGCTTGGCGGTGATGACGAATTATCCGCTGCTTGCGGTGCTGAGCAAAAGCGTCTTGCCGAAGCGGGAATTAGCCGCAGTGATATTGAGGACAGCATAGTATCGTCATTTGTCAACAAAGCCGAGGACATAGCCGCACTGAGCGTGACATTCGGCGATCCGCAATATTATGAACGTGACAGGCGCATTGACAAGGTGCTGACGCATCCCGTTTTCGGCGTTCCGATAATGCTTCTGCTGCTTGCGGCGGTGTTCTGGATAACGATCTGCGGGGCGAATGTTCCGTCGGAAATGCTTTCCGATCTGCTGTTCGGGCTGGGGGATAAATTCAGCGATATGCTTGTGAATGCCGCTGCGCCCGAGTGGCTGCGGGGTGTGCTTATCGACGGCATTTACCGCACTCTTGCATGGGTAGTTTCGGTCATGCTGCCGCCGATGGCGATATTTTTCCCAATGTTCACTTTGCTTGAGGATGCCGGATATCTGCCGAGAATAGCTTTTACGCTGGATAGATTTTTCAAGCGGTCGGGCGCATGCGGAAAACAGGCACTTACTATGGCGATGGGACTCGGCTGCAATGCTGTCGGCGTGACCGGATGCCGCATAATCGACTCGCCGCGTGAGCGTATGATAGCAATGCTGACAAACTGCCTTGTACCATGCAACGGACGTTTCCCGACGATGATAATGATAATTGCAATGTTTTTTGCATGGGGCGGCGGGGCAGGCTCGGTCGCTATGCTGACGGGGATAATACTTCTCGGCATATTCCTTACATTTGCGGTATCCGCACTGCTTTCGAAAACCGTGCTTAAAGGCGTACCTTCGTCATTCACGCTTGAACTTCCGCCTTACCGCTGTCCGCAGTTCGGCAAGGTCATAATCCGCTCGGTCTTTGACAGAACGCTGTTTGTGCTTGGCAGGGCAGTGACAGCCGCAGCGCCTGCGGGGCTTATCATCTGGCTGTGCGCAAATCTGCAATGGGGAGATGTTTCTCTGCTGACCGCCGTTTCGCAGCTGCTTGATCCGTTTGCACGGATAATGGGACTGGACGGAATTATCCTTCTTGCATTTATTCTGGGATTTCCCGCAAATGAAATAGTTATCCCGATCATGATAATGGGTTATATGTGCACCGGCACTCTTACGGAAATAACCGATCCGACGGCACTCAAAACACTTCTCTGCGACAACGGCTGGACATGGGTGACTGCACTCTGCACGATAATTTTCTCGCTCTGTCATTTCCCGTGCGCAACAACGATCATGACAATAAAAAAAGAGTCGGGGAGCAGGAAATGGACACTTTTTGCATTCCTGCTGCCGACTCTGATCGGTATTCTGTTATGTATTGCCGCCGCAAATATCGGACGCTTGTTCCTTTAATTAATGTCTGCTCAACAACTGAAAAAGTGCGTAGAAGCTTTGCTTCGGAGTGCTTTTTCAGTTGTTGGGTGCAAGG
>USNJ01000232.1 GCA_900556055.1 uncultured Ruminococcus sp. | reverse complement strand
AGGAACCCGCTACTCCAAGGAGTTTGCGGCTTTTTTAAAAGGAGTGTATGGAGACGATTCCTACGACCTCCCGTTCGACTGCGTTTTTATCTAGCAGCAGGCGAAAATGCTCAGCGGTTGTTGCTATTATACATTCTGATCTTCCAAGATAGCTTCCGTATTCGCCGAATATCATTCGTGCGGCTGTCAGGCATTTGGCGGGAATTCTGACGGTAAGCCTGATCTTCTTTTTCAGGCAATAAAGATTGCTTTCGCTTATTTCATCCGAAAATGCCAAAAGCCGCTTTGATGCCATAAGAAGGTCTGACGGCTCTTCCGTTTCAAATACAGCGCAGATGTTTTCATCTTTATAAAACGGCAGCGGAATATCGGCAAACGGTGCGGAAATGTAAAATATGCAGCCGTCAGCCGTTCTGAATGCTTCAATGCACAGCTGTTCGGACGAGAGGTCGATATCTGTTTCGGCGGCTATGCCTGTCAGGATAAAATCGAAAAAGGCAGCAGTGTCTGATGACGTTTCGTTTATTTCATCAAATGTCATATCAAGAATGTCCATCTCTTCAGACGTAACAGTGACCTTGAATGTGCTTCTGCCGATGATCTCAGTTTTCATGCGCATGAACATACTTTGCTGAAGTATGTTTCCTCCTCTCCCAATGATGGATTTTCAGGGATTTATCTCAGATTATTTGAAAGGTTATGCATACTGATGGCAAATGAAAAGAAAAATAGGACTGAAAGGGAAATTCGTCCCGATTTTATATTCGTACTGATTATTCTTGCCGGAATGAGCGTGTATTATTACGGCGCAAGGGCAGCGGCTGTTGTATGCTTATCAGTGGTTGTCTGCTGCGTGACTGATTTTGTATGCTGTTCTCTGAGACACCGTTCAGCAGTTAAAAGCTTCTCTGATCTCGGAGTCCCGGTAACAGGTCTGACGCTTGCTCTTATGATGCCTGCAACAGTCAGATTCACTGTGCTTTCGGGTGCGTGTGTTATGTCGATAGTAATAGGCAGACATATTTTTTCTTCAAAGGACGGCGGACTCTTCAACTGCGCAGCTATCGGATTTCTTCTTGCGGCGATATCGTTTCCCGATACGGTGCTGACGTATCCTAAGCCATTTGATTATCCTGAAATGGCGAATCATGTTTCTGTGTCGCTGTCGCAGTCGCTTGCAAAAACACTTACTCTTGCAGCTGATCCCTCGATAACCGGAACAGATCTTCTTACGGGACAGTTTTACGGACCCATGGGGTCTACGCATATGCTGATACTTATGGTGTGTGCCGTTATTCTTATCATGAGACGTGCTGTTTCCGCACTTGCACTCATAAGCTCATCGCTTACGATACTTATATTCACTTACTGCTATCATCCGTACGGCGACACGAGAATGGACGGTGTGCTGCTGACATTATGCAGCGGAATGCTGATGTTCGGTCTGATATTTCTTGTCTGTGACCATGCGATCGTGCCGAGAGGAAAGCTTTCAAGAGTAATGTACGGCATTGCGGTGGGAGTGTTTATAATAGCATTCAGATTTTACGGAAAAGCCGAAAATGCTGTTGTTTATGCAGTCCTGCTCGCAGCACCTATGGGCGGCGAATTTGACAGGATGACGGAAAAGCTCAGGGAATTCGGTGAACGGCTGCCGTTTATGCGCAAAAAAGACCGCAGGGAACTCGGCATTGAAGAAGCAGGAAAGCTGATAGAGGATATTCCAACGCCTGACGAGAAGGGAAGTGACTGACAATGAGCGAAGATAAGCAGTATTCACGCTTTGAGGGACTGACGACCAAGAATGCACTTTTTGTCAGCGGACTGGTCATTGCACCTGCTGTCACATATGCGTCAACGCTCAGCCACGGACTTATGCTTGCGGGAGTTTTTACGGCTGTGACGTTTCTTTCGCTTGCTATATCATCATTTGTCCCAAGAAATATAGTTTACGCCATCCGCATAATATTATATACATTTATAGCATCTATGGTGTATGTACCAGTTTATATGATAGTAAACAGTTTTTTTCCATCGCAGCTTGCGGAAATGGGCATATTCGCCCCGCTTATGATAACTAACTCGTTTATCATATCAAAATCCGAACTGAAATTTTTCCGTGAAAGCCGCAGCAGAATGTTTTCCGATATTGTGTTTTATATACTCGGATATGACGGTGCAGTCATAATATACTCGGCTGTCAGGGAACTGCTGTCTACCGGTTCGCTTATGGGAAAAATGTACGGAATACCCACGGTCATGCCCGCATTTTCCACAACATTCGGCGGACTTATCCTTCTTGGATTTTGCGCAGCGCTTTTCCGTGCAATACTTTATGCTTTCGGGAGTAAAAAAGAATGAACATTGTATTCAGACTGCTTGAAATAGCATTTATATCAATGATGGCGGATAATATAGTGCTGACGCGTTCAATAGGAATGAGCACGGCACTTATGGTCGCCAAGAAAAGAAGCCGTCTGGGCGGTTTCGGAATATGCATAACATACATGACGACAATAACGGGAATAATATCATACTTTTTTATAAGATATCTTCCTGTCGGCGATTACAAGCCTCTATGCACGCCGATGATATTCTCAGCTGTGCTTGCTGCGGTTTATATCATTACGCTTATACTTCTGCGGAGATTCAAGTATGACACATTTGACGGACTGAAGAAATATGTGCATATATCGGCATTCAACTGTGCTGTTTTCGGAATACTTTACCTTAGTGTACAGCAGTGTACGACACCTGCGGATTTTGCGGTTTTCGGACTTTTTTCAGGACTGGGATTTATGGCTGCGGCTTTTATGACAGCCATAGTTTATGACAAGCTTTATTCGGAAGATGTTCCGATGTTTTTCAGGGGATATCCGGCACTTCTTATTTACAACGGCATACTTGCAATGGCATGCTACGGATTAACGGGGCATCAGCTTGCATATACAATATAAAGAATCGGGGAAGATCAATAAAAAGGTGGTTATATAATGAGTCGGAAGGGCGGAATAAAGGTTTATCGCTCCAATAAAAGAAAGCATTACCGCAAACCTGCCAGTACCGCAAAAAAGGTCATGTCATGGGTGCTTGTCATATTGATAATGGCTGTGCTGGTGTTTGTCGGATACAGCGTATGTGATCCCG
>USNJ01000231.1 GCA_900556055.1 uncultured Ruminococcus sp. | reverse complement strand
CTTTATATCGGAACGATGTCTTGCATCGACCGAAATTTTGTGGATATCTGCCGATAAAACCGCACTGCGTTTAAGAGAAACCTTCTTAAACGCAGCGCTGATGATCTCATTTTTATCGGCAGAAAGCGGGGCGGTAAGCCCGTTGACTATAACTGCCATATTTTATTACTCGCTTTCTGTTTCCTCGGTGACGGTTTTCAGGGATGCTTCAAGTGAGATGTTGAAGGTTCCCATTGACCAGATCTCGGGGTGTGACGGAACGGATATCTGCACGGGGCAGGAGAATATGCCCTCTGTTATGCTGTAAGGCATAAGGTCGAGTACGGCGACAACATCAAGCTTTGAAAGCTCGGCAAGCTGTTCCTCGGGGCCGATAAAGTTGATGGAATATCCCGCATTTATCGGCTTTATGTTATACTGAGCAGGTGCGTTTATTACCGTGAAATCGGAGGACTGGAGGTTGATAAGCTTCTTTGCAAGTCCGTCGCTCGGGCATGTTACCGTAACGGATTCTATTCCCGAAAGATTTGTGTAGCCCTCGCCGAGGATAATATCAAACGTGAATTCCGAGCCGATATCGACATATCTCATATCTATCATGCCGACAACGAAGCTGTTTATATCCTTGATATTCTCCGACGGTGCGCCTATTTCGATCTCTGTTTCGCTCATGACAAGCTGTTTTTTGAATGCATCGACATCAAATCCCGAAGGAGCGTTCTGTATTTCGACCTCAAGGGGAACGGTCTGTTTGATGTAAACGGGAACAACGATCGTGAAATCGGTCTTGTCAAAGGTCAGATCCTCGTTATCATTGGAAATAACGGCATTTGTGGCACTGTTGTAGAGGGTTATCTCGCTTGTCTGGAATTCCGATGATGAGTCGATCTCCTTGTTGACTGTGGTTTTTGCGTATACGTTGGTTATGTTTTCAATGCGGTTCTGAGGACCTGTTATGTTTATAGTTGATGGGGTAACGGACACCTGATCCTTGAAATATCCCGAAGCGACTGTTATCGACGAAACATCGGGTTCAACTGTAAAGCTTTTTGTGATTATCTTATCAAATTTTACCGTAACAGTTGACGGTTCGATGGATTTTACATCAAAATCGGTGCCGTCCTTGCTTTTTACCTCGACGGAGAGCTTATATTCGCGGGCGGATGTAACATTGTCAACATTTACATATGCAACAAGATCTTCCGCTTTCAGGCTGGATATCTTTGCACGGTCGCCTTCAATATTGACGTTGATAGACTCTGTTCCGATCGAGACCGGCTGAAGCTCGAGCGACTCCGCATAGCTTCCGGTCAGGTCGATATCTACCTTTACGCCGTAGATATTTCTGTTGATCGTAGGGTAAACGGTTATTGAAACGAAATACCATATGATTATCGCAAAAACGAGAGATGCGATCTTATATGCGATATCCCGCTGCATGAATTTTGAGATGGAGATCCAGATCTGTTTCAGTTTATCTTTCATTTGAACAGCCTCCTGAAGTTAAGCTTTTTTTCCGAATGATTCTGAGGCTTTTCGGGAAGAAGTTTGGTTCGCAGAAGCTTTTTCAGACTATCTCTTGTGAACGGACGGTTCAGCACGCCGTTTTCGGCAACTGAGATACAGCCTGTTTCTTCGGAAACCACGACAACTATTGCATCGGAATTTTCGCTCATTCCGATAGCTGCACGGTGACGTGAGCCGAGCTGCTTATTGATAAGCTCCTCCTTCTGCGGCTTGGGCAGGAAGCAGGCAGCAGCAAGTATCATTCCGTCACGCATTATGACAGCGCCGTCATGCAGGGGAGTTTTCGGGTAGAAAATATTTCCGAAAAGCTCCTTGCTGGGCTGTGCATTGAGGATAGTTCCCGTGTCTATCTGTTCGCCGAGCCTTGTCTGGCGTTCGATAACTATAAGTGCGCCTGTTGTAGTTGCCGAGAGATCTTCGCAGGCATCGCATATCGCTTCGATCGCTGTGTTCCATTTTGCGGCTGTTTCGTCCGACATATCCGAACCTATCTGGAACACGCCGAGACCTGCGACCTTTGTGTGACCGACCTTTTCAAGGGCACGTCTCAGTTCAGGCTGGAACATGACAAGAAGTGCGATAAGACCAACATCGAACGTTTTGCTAAGCAGGAAGGATATAGATTTCATTCCGCAGGCAGATGCGATAACATAAGCCAGTGTAAGCAGGACTATTCCCTTTACAAGCTGTTCGGCGCGCGTTTCACGCATCCATTTTATTATAGCATAGATCACGACGGTAAGAACGAGTATATCCAGACCGTCAACGGGGGTTATTGAAACCGTAACGTTTTTCAGATTTTCCCAGAAGCTCAGTATTTTATCCATCAGGCATTATCATTCCTTTTTATGTACAGAATACAAAGTTATGCTGAAAACTCAGCTACATACTATTATACCACATTTTTATATAATTTCAAGGCAATTTTGATATTGTAAATGAATTTTAATAAAAACCGGGGGACACGATGATGTATCCCCCGTATATTAATACTAAAAACCCATTGAATTATGGGGATCTCCCGCCGCAAAACCGCATATATCGAAGCTTTTGCGGCGATTTCTTCTCCATAATTCTAATGCTTTTTATTATATGACGCTGCAAGCTTTCTGACAGCCGAAACAAGCTTTGCGACCTCCGCAGAGCTGTTCATGACCGATGGCGCAAATCTTACGCCGCCGTTGGGAAGCGTTCCGAGACTTTTGTGTGCAAGTCCCGAGCAGTGCAGACCGCCTCTGAGAGCAAATCCCATATCATTCAATGCTGACGCTGTTTCATCAGACGGTATTCCCTTGATGTTGAAAAGCACGATAGGCAGGTAATTTGCATTCCGTTCTCGGTATATGATAACGCTGTCAAGGTCGGATATCCCTGAGATGAACTGTCGGCAAAGAGCAGTTTCGTGCGTGAATATTTTTTTCAGCGTAAGCTTTCTCACGAAGTCAACGCCTGCATTCAGGGCGATTATACCTGCTGTGTTGACAGTGCCGCTTTCAAGGCTGTCGGGCAGGAAATCAGGCTGTTCAAGCTCGATGGACGCACTGCCCGTTCCACCCTCCATTATCGGGGTTATCGGAAACTTTCCGTCGGATATGAGAAGTCCCGTTCCTGTTGGACCGTACAGTGCCTTA
>USNJ01000230.1 GCA_900556055.1 uncultured Ruminococcus sp. | reverse complement strand
ATTTGTATACGAGATCCTTGCTGATCCTTCTGCCGAGAAGAACGGTGTCGGGCTGATTTTTTACGACGCTTATGACAGTCGCAACGATTATCGTGAATGTTGTTATCTTTATTCCGCCGCCTGTTGATCCGGGGGCTACACCTATGAACATATAGAATACAGCCGCTATCTGCGAGAGCGGTTCGAGCTTTGTGGTATCGACGGTGGAGAAGCCCGCTGTTCTGAATGTTACCGACTGGAAAAGCGAATGAACCAGCTTCTGGAAAAAGCCTTCATTTCCGATGGTGTCGGGATTGTGCCATTCAACGACTGCGAATATCATTGCGCCCGTGACTATAAGTACGGCTGTCATTATAAGGACTATCCTCGACTGAAGACCGAGTTTTTTCGTTTTGGGATAGTTTTTGATATCCGTCCAGACGACAAATCCGAGACCGCCCGAGATAATTAGCAGCATTATTACTGTCATAACAAGCGGATCATCCGCAACGCATGCAAGGCTTGTTCCGGGAGATTCTATGCCCATAAGGTCAAATCCGCCGTTCGTGAATGCCGAAACAGCGTGGAATATTGCCATAAAAACGCCTTCCCAGCCGTATTTCGGGACAAAATATATCATGAGCAGAAGTGCGCCGATGCCCTCGCATACCGCTGATATTATCATTACCGATCTGACAAGCTGTCTGACATCGGAAAATCCCGAAGAATTGACCGATTCCGAAGCTGTCTGCATCGTCCGCAGACCTACCTTTTTGCCCGTTGCGAATGTGAAGAACGATGTGAATGTAACAAGTCCCAGACCGCCTATCTGCAATAACAGAAGTATCACGATCTGACCGAAAAGATTCCACTGAGTATATGTGTCGAAGACGTTGAGTCCCGTAACGCAGGTCGCGGATGTCGCCGTGAACAGCGCATCTATGGGATTTGTGAATGTGCGGCTGCGTGAGCTTATCGGCAGCATCAGCAGCACCGCTCCGGTGACGATAACGAGAAGAAAGCTCAAAGTTATGAGCTTTGTCGGGTTCATGGCCTTTTTTTGCTTTATTACAGGCATAATTTTTTCCTCTTATTCAATAATATACATATATTTTTATTATACCATATCCACAGAATTTTACAAGGTGTTTTATATAAAAAATACAATGCCGCAAAGGGTTGAAATATGTGCTTTTTTGTGATATAATAAAAATATGCTGCACTGTGCTTTAAGGGCGAAGCTGGCCGGCAGCGATTTTATCGGATAATTACATCGAATGGCGAAAGGAGGCGGTATCTGCCGATGAAAAAAACAAGCTATATAATCTCACTCGGCGGAGTTATCGCTTCACTTTGCCTGCTTATGATGTTCGCAACGGCATTGTTCCCGCCGTTTTCGATAGTTGTCCCGATGTTCACGGGAATGCTTATCGCCGTGATAAGCATAGAAACGGAGAGAAAGTGGGCAGCAGTCACATACGCAGCAGTGTCCGTCCTCTGCCTGTTTATGACGCCATCATATGAATCGACATTCCTGTTTATATTTTTCTTCGGCTATTACCCGATACTAAAGGGCATACTCGACAGGATCAGACCGTTCCTGCTGCGGTGGACAGCAAAGCTTGCGTGTTTCAATGCATCGATAGTCAGCTGCTACTGGCTGATAACGAACCTTTTTGGCGTGTATGATATGTGGTCGGATTTCGATTTTTTCGGGAAATATCTTATTCCGGGACTTCTTGTCATGGCGAATGTCATGTTCCTGCTTTATGATTATACGCTGGGCTCGATGATAATAATGTATACAAAATGGCTGAAACCGACGTTTCTTCCGAATTACAGCAAAAAATAACGGCTCATTCCGATCAGGTGGAACGAGCCGATTTTTATAATACCTTTGTTTCTTCCTTGAGTATCCTGCCGTCTTTCAGAAGCTGCTTCAGACGTTCGCTGTCGCCTGCACGCATTGCGTCCCTGTATTCTGTGAGATGCTCGATTATTGTGTCGATCTCAAAAAGCAGAGGTTCCTTGTTCATCATGAAAAGGGGAGTCCACATATCCTCGTTCAGCTTTGCAACACGGGTGAGATCCTGAAAGCTGCCCGCACTGAATCCGAGCTGTTCAAGATGCGTCGGGCTTTTTATATATGCGTTTGATACAACATGTGCAAGCTGGCTGGTGAATGCAATGATCCTGTCGTGCTCCTCGGGAGTAGCCTTCACGACCTTTTTAAAATGTATCGAATATGCGAAATCTTCAAGGAAATTCAGCTTTGCTTCGGAAACATATTCAGTCGGCGTGATGATAAAGCTTGCATTGTCGAAAAGATTGTCAAGCGAATATGCATATCCCGAAAATTCACGTCCTGCCATCGGGTGAACGCCTATGAATGTCACGCCTCTGTCAGCGAGATTTTTGCTTACGCCGTCGGTTATCGCTTTTTTTATGCCGCAGGTGTCGATGACAACGCTGCCTGGCTTGAATTTGTCAGCATTTTTGTTTGCGTATTCAATGACAGCTTCGGGATAGAGAGCGATTATCGTGATGTCCGCAAGAGAAAGATCATTGGTTTCAGCGTCGATCGCCCCCTGCGAGATCGCACTCTGAATGGTCTCAGGATTGGTATCAATACCATAAACAACGTGATCTGTGTGCTTTTTTATAGTTTTGGCGAGTGAACCGCCGATAAGTCCGAGTCCGACAACTGTAATTTTCATATCAATGCCTCCGCTTTAGCGCTTTTAAGCTTTTAATCGTTATATATATTATATCACGATCCTTTTCGTAATGCAATAGCTTTTTTGGATTATTTCACTTTTCGGCGAATATAAACTTTGGAAAAAGCTGAATAATGCGAAGCATTCGTTTCGCCGTTTTGAGCAACGCTCGAAAATACATCACTGAGAGGATTGTGAAAAACGGCAGAAACGATTTATTCAGCGTTTCCTTTGAGATGCCGCCGTATACATGATATTACTGCGCTGCATCGGAGCTTGACAAACAGCAGTATTCAATTTATAATGAAAAAGAAAAGAGTGCGACCTATCAGCCGTTCTCATCACAAAGTCATTTTTCTGCGGTTGATTGTTTTTGCAGAGATTTTTTCGCAGAACCCACCCGTATGATGATTTTTCGTGGCATATATGTATGATTTCATGGTATATTTTATTGCTTTTAACGATATTTTATATTTTAGGCAGATAAAGAAA
>USNJ01000229.1 GCA_900556055.1 uncultured Ruminococcus sp. | reverse complement strand
GCCACGGGATATTATTTTCGATGTCAATGTCCTTTCGGTCGGGACCGGCATTGCCGAACATGCGCGCTACGGAATCGACTTCATCGAGGCGGTGAGATGGATCAAGGCGAATCTGCCGGGTGCATATACTTCTGGCGGCATCTCCAACCTGTCGTTCGCATTCAGGGGAAACAATCCGGTTCGCGAGGCCATGCACTCGATTTTTCTCTACCATGCAGTAAATGCCGGGCTGGATATGGGCATCGTGAATCCGGGCATGTTGCAAGTATATGACGACATTGAACCGGACCTGAAACAGAAGGCGGAAGATGTCATTCTGGACAGGGATCCTGATGCCACTGAGAGACTGATAGGCAAGGCTCAGGAGATAATGGCTGCCAAAGAGGCTGCTGCTCAGGGGATTGGCCCGAACGCCGCACAGCCGGGGACTGAGAAAGCCGCCACAGCTGAGGAACGTATAAAGGAGGCATTGGTCAAAGGCAGGAATACCGGGCTTGAGGAAGACGTTCTCGACTGCTACCGCAGATACGGGACTGCCGTAAAGGTGATTGAAGGTCCTCTGATGGAGGGGATGGAGCGTGTCGGCGAGCTGTTCGGAGCCGGAAAGATGTTCCTGCCGCAGGTGGTGAAATCAGCCAAGATCATGAAGGACGCGGTGGCAGTGCTGGAGCCTTATATGAGCGGCGACACTGACGCAGGCACGGGCAGACCGGTAATCATCAATGCCACGGTCAAGGGTGATGTACACGATATCGGAAAGAACATCGTAAAAGTTCTGCTCGAAAACTATGGCTATGAGGTGATCGACCTCGGACGTGACGTTGATTATCAGGCTGTTGTCGATGCGGCTATTGAAAACAAGGTAAAGCTTGTCGGACTTTCGGCACTCATGACCACAACCTTAAAATCAATGGAGGAAACTATCGCACTTCTGCGAAAGAACAACGTTGACTGCAAGGTAGTTGTCGGCGGCGCAGTGCTTACTCCCGAATATGCTGAAAAGATCGGCGCAGATTTCTATGCAAAGGACGCAAAGGAAACTGTCGATATTGCGAAAAAGGTTCTTGGAGAATAAACGGTATAATTTTACCGGGCAGTATCTTAATAAAAATTATTTCAGGGAATAAATATGTATGCTCCCGACAACAAAGCTGTTTGCGGACGGCTTTGCTGTCGGGATTTTTTATAATTTTACTTTCTTATGTGCCGTAAACATGTGATGTACAGCGGCTTTTATTTGCACCGCAGCAAAGTCCCCATGCAGCTAAAGTGATATTCAAAAGCTTCTGTGTGCCTCTGTCGGGGACAGAATGCGTCCGCTTTTTGATGTTTGCTATATATTTCCGGCAAATATGGGTCAATAATTTGTCTGATATCACAAAATCATAGAAAGCATATTGACATAGTAGGATATACGTGCTATAATGCATATAAATCAGATAGACAAGCTGGTATAATAAGAAAAGGAGAAACCGAAAATGAAAAAATTCGCTTACGATTTCAACAACTGTATATGCTGTCGCTTCAATAACCGAATATGTTGTAAGCGGATATTTGCATATGCACAAAAATAAGTGCGCTTAAAAGCGTATAATTTTGGCGGAGAATGCAGGGATCTGTATTCTCCGCCTTTTTATTTTCGGAGGTCAGCATGATAGAGAAACAGGAAAGCGTCACCGCAAAGCTCTGCACGTTCGTCAGGGCGTGGCACTCAAACAGATCGCACATGAAAATTTTCGATGACTATCTCGCATACGACATCATGGGCAAGGACGAATATGACGAGATGTACAGCCTTGTAAGCAGCGGCTTCGGACTGCTGAAAGCACCGTATAAAAAGGAAGATACGGAAGCTGTCATAAACGAATATCTCGCACCGATACCGCTTTCGAGGATACACTTTTTTGAAACAAGACTTAAAGCCTTCGCCGAAAAGCACGGCAGGATCCAGTATGTGATATGCGGCGCAGGCTATGACACATTTGCATTCAGAAATACTGATCCTAACATTCACATTTTTGAGATAGACCACCCCGATACACAGAAAAACAAGCTTGAAAAGATACGGGGACTTGAGTGGAATATCCCGAAAGATCTTGATTTCGTATCAGTCGATTTCGAGAAGGAGAAAATGTCCGAAAAGCTCCTTGCTGCGGGGTTTGACAGGAATGTAAAAACATTTTTCTGCATACCCGGAGTGACATATTATCTGACGCTTCCCGTGTTCACCGATACGCTTTCGCAGATGGCGGAGCTTTCGGCGGCGGGCAGTGCGGTAACGTTTGACTATCCCGAAAAAGGCGGCAAATTTCCGAGCAGGGTGCATCGCCTTGAAGAGATAACGCATGGTCTGGGCGAGGTCATGCAGGGCGGATATTCATACGAAGATGTTTCCCGTGCGCTGTATTCGCTGGGATTTCAGATTGATACGTTCTATGACCCGAAAAAGATAGATGAACAGTATTTCAGCGGCAGGACGGACGGTCTGAGGGCATATGAAAATGTTGATATTTTATCCGCAGTTTATACGGGCGGATTTGATTACGAATAAAGGAGTTAATGAAAATGAGCAGATTTGAAAATATCGAAACAGCACTTATCCACGGAGGAATTTCCATCGATGAGAGAACGGGCGCAGTAAATGTGCCGATATATCAGACATCGACATTCAAGCAGGACGGTCTGGGAAAAATGCGAGGCTACGAATATTCACGCACGGGAAATCCCACAAGAGAGGCACTTGAAGCACTTATCGCAGAGCTTGAAAACGGATATGCGGGATTTGCATTCGGTTCGGGAATGGCGGCAACTACGGCGGTCCTCAGTCTGTTTGGATCGGGCGACAGAGTGCTTATTTCCAGCAATGTTTACGGCGGAACATTCCGTGTTCTTGACAAGGTTTTCGATCACTTCGGGATAACTTACACTATTTCCGATACGACCGATCCTGCCGCATTTGAGAGGGATATTACCCCCGATGTAAAGGCGGTTATGATCGAAAGTCCCGCAAATCCGCTTATGACTGTAACGGATATAAAGGCTGTTGCGGATATTTCGCATAAGCACGGACTGCTTGTTATTGTTGACAACACATTCATGACTCCGTATCTCCAGAAGCCGCTTGATCTCGGTGCGGATATTGTAGTCCAGCGTCACGCGGACATTCCCCGGGGCATAGACGAAGGGCTCGCGCGTGTAGTCGACGATCGTCTTTGGCCGCA
>USNJ01000228.1 GCA_900556055.1 uncultured Ruminococcus sp. | reverse complement strand
GTCTGCACCTCCGATGTTCCGTCGGAAGTCGGCAAATCGGATGATGTATTCGGAACATCGGGAATATCGTCCCCGCGCTTCGCTTCGTTGAACCCCTTAAGCACTGTTGCCGTGCCGAGAATATGCTGAAATTTCGAGTTTATCGCAACAAGAGTATCTCTGAACGGCACGGTATCCGAAAACCATGACGCGATATCCGAAAAATACGTTCCGCTCAAAAGCGCCGTAACGCTGAACTCCGGAAATTTCGCAAGCTCACGCTTTTCGGCTTCGCTCACCTTCGGACGAAGCGGCAGAATAAATGCCGCAAAAGTCATGGTGAGAACAACCGTCCCCGTAACGGCAATGCGAATGACTTTGTTTTTTGTACTGTTTGATTTGTTTTTCATTTTCACTGTCTCCGACCGAAAAAAATATATTAAAACTGGAAGTAAAGGAAAGGGTTATAGGAATCGCCGACAAGCGAAAGGCATGAAAGCACGAACATAAAAGCGGGCATAATCACTGCGGACACAGTGTTGACGGCATTTGCCGCGACAGACACCGCCGCTCTTTTTTTGAGCTGTATGCCGATGTTCTTGGCAAGCGGAGTGCAAGCCAAAACGGCGATTATGAAGAACAGAACATAGCCGAGCGCAAAGGAACGCGCTTCGTATGTCGAAATCGGGTTGCCGTTAAAACAGAACATTCCTTTGAGAACGGTACCGATAAGCGACATATCCGTAAATTTGAAAAATATCCATCCGAAATAAACGGCAGCCAAAGTGCAGAACCTGCCTATTCCTCTGTGCGCGTCAAAGAACCTGCCGAGGAACAGCTTTTCGATGACAAGCAGCACGAAGAAATAAAGTCCCCACAGCACAAAGTTCCAGCTTGCGCCGTGCCACAGACCCGTGAGCGCCCAAACAACAAACATGTTGAATATCTGACGCGCCTTGCCCTTTCTGTTTCCGCCGAGCGGTATATATACATATGAGCGGAACCATGCACCGAGCGTGATATGCCACCTTCTCCAGAATTCGGAAACGCTTTTTGAAATATACGGATGATCGAAATTCTTCGGGAAATTAAATCCAAGCATCTTTCCGAGACCGACCGCCATGTCGGAATATCCCGAGAAATCGAAATAGATCTGGAATGTGAATGCAAGAATTCCTATCCACGCAGTAAGTGCAGAAATGCTGCTGTAATCCATAGCCTTGATCTGTGACCAGACAAGACCTATGTTGTTCGCAAGAAGCACCTTTTTGCCGAGTCCCTTGAGGAATACGGCAATTCCCTCGCTCACCTTTCCGATAGTAACGCTTCTGTCATCAATCTCCTTTGCAACATCTTCATAGCGGACGATAGGTCCTGCTACGATCTGCGGGAAAAGCGTCACATACGCCGCAAAGCTGAAAAAGTTCTTCTGCACCTTGATCTTGCGCATATAAAGATCAATCGTGTATGACATCGACTGGAAGGTGTAGAACGAAATTCCGATAGGCAAAGGCAGCTGCGGATCATGGATATTCGTGCCAAGCAGAGCGTTTATGTTTGTTATGAAAAAGCTTCCGTATTTGAAAACACTCAGCAGTCCCAGATTGACGCAGACTGACACTATCAGGCAAAGCCGCCTGAGCTTTTCGTTTTTATCGTATTTGTCTATCAGCCGTCCCGCCGTATAGTCGATCGCCGTGGAAAGCAGCATGATAAGGATATAAAAGGGTTCTCCCCACGCATAGAATACAATTCCCGAAACGAGGATAATGATATTTCTGACCTTTGGAGGCGAGAAAAAGTATGCGATCATAACGATCGGAAGAAAATAAAACAAGAAAATCAGACTGGAAAAAACCATAGCTACTCCTTGACAGGTATATTTTTTTCTATTGCTCTGACTGCTTCCTTATACTGCTCTTTTGTCAGCATAACATTCAGGACTTCAAGCATGCTGTTGGTTGTCAGAAGCTCAGGAAGTCCCAGGTGCTTAAGCAGCAGCCTGCGCATTTCCGAGCTTTCCTTGCCGCCTGAAAGACCGTCCTCAAACAGGTCAAGCTTTGTGATCGGCTGAGAAGGTTCTGTCTTATCTGTAAAAGATATCCCCGCTTTTTTTAAGGATTCAATAATTATTTTGTCCGGAACACCCTCAACTCCAAGCTTTCCCTCCTTGGAATACTCGGTCTTGCGCCGTTCCTTTCCGTAAATATCGGGTATATACACATTAACAACCTTTGCATTTCCGACTGAACCTTTGATATGATTGCGGATCTTGAATCCCGCAGTATCCGAATCTGTCATGATTATTATTCCCGTATTGGAAGCATAATACCTTATAAGTGACATTTTTTCTTTATCTCTGAATACACCAAAGCCGTTGGTAGGTATAATAACAGCATCAATTATCGAAGAAAGCTTGATCTTATCGTACTTTCCCTCGACAATGACCGCCATATTGGTATGAAGCATAGATAATTAACATCCTTTCTTAGGAAGGTCCGCAGACCCTCCCTTACCTATCTCGCAGGCTGAGAAAGCATTTTAACTATTGCCTCCTGCAGTAAGACCTGCGGATCAGCCGCAGATGATTTGAAGAGTCTGTCTGTTTCTGCGGCAATTCTGACGCAGTTCCGTATACGCGGCAGAGGTATCTGCCTAACATCACGGAATGCGTTTTTAATTACAAATTCCCTTGTTCTGGGATATGAAAAATCCTTGATAACATCGTCGATATATTTTCCCGCTCCTATCGCAAGTCTGGCTCTGTACATATCCATAAGTCCCGAAGTTACTGCATATAAAATAGATATAGGATCGGTTTTCTGGATAAACAGCTCATTTAGCAAAGTCATGGCTTTGCGGCTGTCAAACATAGTTATAGCCCTTGCAAGGTCAAAAGACGTGCTGTCCAGCTGATCTGCCGAGAGGAGATCTATCGTTTCACGGGTGATCTCACTGCCGTCAGCATAAGCCGCAAGCTTGTCAAGCTCATTATCGAGCATAATAATATTTGAATTGTAAAGCTCGGCAAGGTATGCAGCGTTCTGCTGTGAAAGCGAACAGCCAAGCTTTTCTGCCCTTGCGCTGAGAGATCTGGCAAGATCGGCAGGCTTTTTCAGTTCAAAATTGCATGAAACGCCGACCTTGGAAACAACGTCAAGTACCTTTTTATTTTTTGGAGTGGGATATTTTTTTCCGTCGCATATGTCGGCTGCTGCCAAGAGGTTCTCGGCTGTGCTCTTTATCTCGCCGCC
>USNJ01000227.1 GCA_900556055.1 uncultured Ruminococcus sp. | reverse complement strand
CTGATGAAATCACAGTAACAAATAAAGCATTAAATTTGTTTGAGGATTTAACATCAGAATTTTGTCTTCTTCAAGTTTATATAACAGGTTCTGAGGATACATACAGCGTTATTACGGGATTAATAACACGAGATTCTAAACTTGGATATTATCGTATTAGTGATAACTTTTTTAAAGCGGAGGAATAAATAATGTCTATTACAAATGAACAGCTGATATCAGTGCATTGAAAAATATTAACAAGACAATCCATGGCAATATTCTTCGGTAAAATATTAATTTTTTTTAAACAACCATATATTTGTTAAAACACTCTTGACAAAAGCATAAAAGAATTTTATAATAATATATAACAGTGAGAAATATTGTCTTTGTAGGAAAGAAAATGTCGAAAGTTAAGAAAAGGGCGGTATCAATAGCGGCAGCGGAGCAGCATTTTATCCCGCACTGACAGTATTTGAGGATAAGGCAACTGCGGTATTTTACTTGGTTAAAACATGGTGTCTATGGAGAAACCTGCCAAAAGATTTTCCTAAGCGGAAGACCGTATATAGCTTCTACAGAAGAGCATGTCTGAATGGAATATGGGATAAAATACAAAAAACATTGGTCAAAAAAGTTCGTTTGGCAAAATGCAGAAAAGAAACTCCAAGCTATGCTTTGATTGATCCACAAAGTGCTAAAACGGTATCATCAAATGAAAAACGGGGGTATGACGGTGGTTTTATCTGCCCGGCATTTGCTCACATGAGAATTTCAGAGGTGATCAAGCATGAAAAAGAACTATAAATGCAGGGTGACAATAATTATGGCGATTCTATCACTCCTTTTCGGATTCGGCGAAAATGAAAAATACAATGCCGATGACATCATCGGTGCCAGCACCTCGTATTACGGCACTGAATGCGACCCGGTGTATGCATTCTCCCTGCAAAAGCAGGACGAAAACTGGCTTTTTTCCGCAAGCTGCTATGTGCAGAGTAAGGAAGATCGGTATACATCTTTCGATTCATTTCCCGTTCCGGCTGAAGACGCTGAGGGATTCCTTGAGATCATCAGAGAGGAAGACGAGATCAGTCGGCTGAGCAAATACCGCACACTGAATATTCTCCATGCAGCCGACGCACCGACGCACAGCTCCGGAATGACTTTTCCCGATGGAAACAGCATAGAAAAGGAAACCGCTTTCTGCGACAAGGCACTCAGATATCTCTATTCACTTGCAGAAAAGCACTATGAGACGGCAGAAAACGTTAAAATAACGTCTGTTTTTGCGAGCTGCAGCAGCATGGATTATTCCTCTTCCTACTCATATACGCTTGAAAATGATGAAAACATCTGGTATTTTTCGTTCGATGCGGTTATCGACAGCAGCGGCACACATACGCAAGCCGAAAGGCAAAAGATAAATGAAAACGATGCGGAGGAAATACTCCGGATCATAAAAAACCGGCAGCTCGTAACAATGGTCAGACAGTATGAGGAGCCGGACGACGACGGCTTGATCGTTATGGATGAAACCACATACAGACTCTCGTTCGACTTTACGGACGGCACATCAAAATCTGCACCGATAAAAGCAGGAGAAGAACTCATCAGCGCCTTCCATGCACTTGCAGAAGTAAATTTTCATCAAAGCTGATATACAGAAAAGACCCCATGGAATTCTCTGAATCTAAGCACAGCATAACACAAACAGGCGCATGAACGCTCGTTTGAACAGGTCAGCTGTATTTCAGCCAGCAGCTGCCTGAACGTTTCTACGCATATCCCATAACATTTGCCATTTTCCGACAAAACGAATCCTCTCTGAGAACTGCCCCGAAACGGGGAGAAAGGAAAGCTTTCGCTCGTCGAAAGCTATGGTAAGGATCATGAACAAAATTACTTCTCTCATCTCAGCAATATTCATCTTTATTTCCTGCATAGCAGGATCAAGAACCGAAAACACTGAATTTGACGACCTGGAAGATCTCGCAATATCTGCCGCCTTGTCCTACCGCACGCTGGCATGGAACGGCAGCATTGACACGGACACGCCGGAGTTCGCATGGAATACGGCGGGCTGGTATGCGGCATACAAGGCGAATCTCGAATTATCAGACGATGCCGTGCTGTCCGGGGATCAGCTGAAGGAAATTCAGAGCATCATACTGAGCGGAAAGACTGCCGCAGCTCCTCCGGATACAGTCAACACGAAATGCATGGTCAACGACGGCAAAATCTTCTGGGAATTTCCCGAAATCAACGAATATTTTCGCTCGTATCTCGGAGTTTCCTCTGAGGTGAACTGCAAGAAAAACGGAGACAGCACGTTTGTAGTCACGATACGCGATCACCTGCGCTTCAATGCGGTTGAGGAGACCGTATTCAACATTGGATTCAATAAGGAAAATGGTGGCTATTCACTCTCTGAGTTCAGCCGCAACGAATTCTACGGCCTTGATTTTACGCCGGAACTTCTCCATGACGCAAATCTTCTTTCAAATCTGCTCCCGATATACGAGAATATTACCATTACCGAGGATTATTCAAACGGATTCGGGGTGATCTCCCATTCAGTCAAAACTGACAACGGATATGCTTTCTGGCTCAATGGAGGGTCAGTTGGATACTATGATGAGTACAGCTTCTGCACCGAAGATAACGGCAAGGTCAGCGTTATGCCTGCCGGTACATCGCCCGAATGGCTCGATGATTATGTCGCCAACATGATGCTTCCGGATAATGGGGAGGAATTTGTCCTCCTCACCTGCACTCAGGAAGAAGAAATATTCTTCATAGATCATGGTTCTTCAAGCACCGTATATACTGTTGACCGCGGAACCCTCGCACTGAAGAAAGTCGAGTCGTTCGATGAAAATGACGTGTCGTACTACATGGCGAAGTTTGACTATGGCAAGAAAATTACTGAGCCGGATACGATCGCAGTGTGGAAAAAGCCGCTGCGCACCGTGACGCTCAACCTGCTTTACTCTGATGGCAGAACGGTAAGACAGTCTTTCACGGTTCCCTCGGACTGGGAGTTTGATGCGGCTGAGTACTGCCGGTGGGGCACGGTGTACATGGATAAAGGCTGCACTAAACCGTATAAATATCCGGGAAAAGGGATAAACTACACGCTTTATGTCCGCGAAGATGCAGGCTGAAGTTATAAGGGAACCTCGTTTATAATAAAAACCATTAGAATTATGGAGAAGAAATCGCCGCAAAAGCTTTGATATATGCGGTTTTGCGGCGAGAG
>USNJ01000226.1 GCA_900556055.1 uncultured Ruminococcus sp. | reverse complement strand
TTTTGAGCAACGCTCGAAAATACGTCACTGAGAGGGTTGTGAAAAACGGCAGAAACGATTTATTCAGCGTTTCCTTAAAATCATGCCCGTTTGACTGCGACCGCCTGCGAACCGTTTTCTTCCCATCTTGAGATGAAAAGCTCGCGCTTGTACGGCGTGATATCGGTCTTGCCGCCGCAGTCCATAAAATAGTACATCTCACGGTCATATCCCACAAGAACGAGCGTATGCGAATTTCCCAGCCAGCGGATATTTTTCCCGTTTTTCTTAACAGTCCAGCAGGAAGAATCCCTGTAAACGAACGGCTCCATATCCTGAGATGCCCAGACAATGACGGGAACTCCCGCTTCAAGCAGCATATCAAGCTCATTTCCCGTGAGATCTTTCATGTCAACAGCCTTGTTGCCGCTTCCGTGCATCAGAAAATATCGGTTCATACTGTCGGCGATAACGGGCGAATAGCAGCCGTATCCCCATGTGAACGGATCTCCGACGAAATATTCCGAAGGATCGGGACCATACAAAAAATGATGGATATCATCGTAAATATCATCATTTTTCGGGATATAATCCTCCGCAAGCGTGATCTTGTCTGCATCAAATCCAAGGAACTGCAGCACAGCCGCCTCCGATGCTATCTCACAGCCGACAGGCAGCTCGGGAAACTGATTTACCATCGGGACATTGATTATGTATTTCCCGTCCTTTTTCCCGGGCGGATCATAGCCTTCTGCCATCTCCTCAGCGGAAAAGCCTCCGAACATCGTGCTTTCGTCCAGACCTGCCTCCGCATAATGTATCTCTTCATTGATACGGTCCTGTTCCTCCGAAAAGCTGTAGACCATGTATGACGCAGTGCAGCACGCCGCAAGCCCTATCCCGAGCACGGCGGTAAGCAGAACGTTATTCATTTCCGGTTTCTTCCTCCGATGTTTCGTCGTCTTCGGCTTCGTCTGCATCAGCTGCTTCTTCGGTTTCTGCGGATGTTCCCCCTCCTGCCGTCGATCTGAGCGCATCTGAAACAGAACCGATATACTCCGCAATGCGTGCAGTGGGACGTTCAAGCATTGATGTTTTCAGCCTGAGCACCCTGCCGTTCTGCACAGCACCGAGCGACTGAAGCTCATCGGGAAGATCATCAGCCGTCATGGGCGACGCAAGTATCAGCACCTGCGGATCGGCCGCAAGAATATCCTCAGCAGTCTGATTTACTGTATCAGACTTATTTTCAGCCATATGTCCGAAAACATCTCCGAGAAATGTATCCGAAGATGCGGCATTGAGATTGGGAGTCAGCAGGAAAATAAAGCTTTCCGCTGAATTTTCAGCATCAGACAGTGCATCGTAAAGCGGTTTCATTGCTTCATCTGCTGCCTCATCGGCTGTCAGCTCGCCGCCGAACACCGCCGCAATGCTGCGGTAACATTCACGAAGCTCGTCAACGCTGTTAGGTGCAGAAAGTATCAGCACTCTTATGCCGCTGTTTTCAAGCCGCACAACGTCCTTTTTTGCTATCGGACTCTGACTCAGCAAAAGCTCTGGCTTCAGCGTGATTATTTCATCAATGTCGGGATTTGCGGCACTTCCGGCAGTCGGCTTTTCCCCGACCGATTCGGGATAGTCGCAGTATTCGCTGACACCTGCCAGCTTATCGCCGTAGCCGAGAGCGCAGACTATCTCCGTCAGCGCAGGGGACAGCGAAACGGCACTTGCAGGTGCTTCTTCAAATTCCAGTGAACCCGCCGTCACGGGATATGGAGTCGGCTCAGCCTCAGTCACGGAAGTTTCCGTAACATCGGGCAGTTCATTTTCTATGGTCGTGCAGGCGGTCAGCGAAAGCATGATCAGCGCAGCACATAAGATCGCAGTTTTTTTCAGCAAATCCGGTTACTCCTTCTGAATATGATTACCTATAAGTTTTATTTTACTACATTTGCGGACAAATTGCAATATAAATTTTCTGTTATGTGTAAAATCCGTATTGACAAGTATTTCAAAATGCTATATAATGTATAATATAGAGAAATATAAAAGGGGCAGTGAACATTTTGTTTGATGTAAATATACGGTTTCAGATAGCTTCAATGATAATACTTCTTCTTATCACTGCGGATTATCTGCGGAATCCTCATCTGAAGCTGCTTTCAACTAAATCATTTATGATACTCCTCTGGATAACAGGCGCAAATCTTGTTTTTGATGTTGCGACCGTTTACACAATAACGCACTTGAGCATAGTCCCGCCTGCGATAAACAGGCTTATGCATCAGCTGTTTATTGCGAGCATCATTGCTGCGATATTTGCAAACTATATTTACGTGCTGATGCTTAGCAGAAATCAGAAGCGTCTCAGCAGAGGGCATCTTATATTCTCGATCGCACCGCTTGTAGTCTCAGCGTTTGTCGTACTGTTCGGAAAGCTCAAATATCATGTTGCCGAGGACAGCGCATATTCCTACGGATCTATGGTGGCAATGATCTACATCTGCGGTGTATTTTACCTGATACTCACGGTAATACTGTCAGTGCGCAGGGACACCTGCCTTGACCGTAATCAGCGTGTATCGGTAAGGGTCGGGCTGGCGCTCTGGCTGACGGCAATGCTTATACAGTTTTTCTTCCCTCACCTGCTCATCTCAGGCTTCGGGCTGACACTTCTTGTTCTCAGCGTGTATTTCTCGTTTGAAAATCAGAAGGAAAATTATGACCCCGAAACACACTGCTTCAGCAGGACAGCATTCCACCGTGTCATGGATGAAAATTATGAAAAGAAACAGCCGCTCTGCCTTATAAATGCAGTATGCATAAATCACAGCCATATAAGCAGCACACTCGGGCATGATATGGGATATTCCGCTATCGCATCGGCAGCTGATATTATAAGCAAAACGGCAAAGCTGCCCGTTTTCCACTCGCGTGCAAACTGTCTGAGCATCTTTTTCGAGGGCAGTGAAGAAAATGCAGCAAAGCTTGCCAAAAAGCTCGAAACAGATCTCTGGGAAATAAAATTCACGCAGATAAGCCCTGATTTCAGAGTAAATGTTGTCGATCTGAGGAAATATGCAGAAACAAGCGATGAAGCCTGCAGCTTTCTCACCTTTATGATAGGCGAAAGTCTGTATGCGGATAAAAACGTTATTGTGCTGAACGAAAAGATCGCATCCAAAAAGCACCGCCGTGACAGGATAGAAAAGCTGGTCGCAGATGCTGTTGAAAACAACGGCTTTGAGATGTATTATCAGCCG
>USNJ01000225.1 GCA_900556055.1 uncultured Ruminococcus sp. | reverse complement strand
CGGAGCATCCGCCGAGAAAATAAGTGAGCAGGTATCTGTCATTCTCCCCGACAAAAGAGGGCTTTTTCTCAATTTCTCTCCACTCGCCGCGGCTGAGAAGAAGAGTGGGGTCAACGGTAACGGGGACATCGCGGCCGGTCAGCTCTTTTATTATTTCGCGCCCGCGCTCCTCGCGCACCGATATCGCTTTCATCCCGTTTATGCCGTCAATGAAATCCTGCCTGCTATCATCTCGAATGTCATTCGTACCGATGCTTGCGGAAAAAGCTATTCTTTTTTCTGGTTCAACAAATTTTGCGAAAAACGGCACAGTATGCTCCCTCACATACGGGAAATCGAAATTCCATATCTGATCCGAGCCGCAAACAACATAGTCCAGCTTGTCATGCAGGTCATATATCCGCGATTCTTCCACGCGGATAATATTAAAATATTTATTATTGAAACGACGAAAGGCAGCGTTGCGTTTTTTCCTGATAAAAGGAAGTGCTTTGCGGCGACCTATGAGAACTTTCACAAAATTCTTAAGTGATCTTATAAATGGCGTCTTATAAAAAAGTGTCGCTGACTTGATACCGAGTTTTTTCAAAACAGATTGAACTGCATAATTCTGAAGTCGGTTGCCGTAATTTGAATCTACAGTTATAGTTGTTATTCCTGTCATGCTTTCACCCCTAAATAATCATGCATGCTTTTTCTTTATATATCGAACATAAAGCGGATGTGCAAAAACATACATCAAGACTTTAATTTTAACTATCCGTGACATATCCGAACGCAAAATAAACATCAACTTGCCGCTCAATTCTTTTTTTACCTTTTTCTTATACCATTTTTCCTTATAAACATTTTCTCTTATGCACTCATCAGCACCGTAGAAAAAAGCCGGAACATATTCGCCGGCGAGCTGCGGCAAACGCTTTTCCCTGTTATATTCGCTGCTCCATATATACTCAAGAACCGAAATGCGGTCGCTGATTTTTTTCTCATTTATTCCGTGCATTGCGCTCTCAATATTATCTTCATAATGATAAAGCGGAGTTTCGACTATAACTTCAGACGATGTTTTCAGGCAGACCTGATAATTAAAAAGCCAATCCTCTGCCACTTTCAAAGACTCATTAAAGCGGACATTCCCCACTACGCTGCCGGAATATATCGCACACCAAACGGCATTGTTCCTGCTTCCGACTATACGCAGGCGCATTTCATCTGAATTTTGCAGTACCGTACAACTCTCCGACGGAACGCAGACGGTCTGCTGACCGTAATACACATAACCGCAGGATGATTTATCAGCACTGCGTTATTTATCAGAACCTCGTACATATTCGGTTCGATCCAATCGTCCGCATCGACAAAGCCAATATAATCGCCTTGTGCCAAATCGATTCCGGCGTTTCTCGCAGAAGACACGCCGCCGTTCTTTTTATGTATAACTCTGATCCGGCTATCTATTTGTGCCCACGCGTCACATATTGTCGGGCTGTTATCCGACGAGCCGTCGTCAACAAGTATGATTTCAAGATTTTTATATGTTTGACCGATTATACTTTCAAGGCATTTATTTAAATATTTTTCCGCATTATAAATAGGGACTATAACGCTTACTTTTTTTTCAATCATGGGCATACTCCTTTACAAAAAGAACACTACCGTCTTATTTTTCTTATGATATCCCTGCCGTGGCATTTTACATTAACCATGAGCTTATAAAGCGTGAACACATAAGCTATAAGGAACATGTTGAAATTGAGGTTCTACCATATCACTTCAAAAATTCATTAACATATACAAATAGCAGATCATCTTCTCAACAATTTATTAAAAGACACAAATAAACTTGGACTGATAGCAACGATGATCACTGAAACTTTATATTTAATCGAAAGATATCTGTTTTTCAAGATATATTTTCCGTACTTGCGAATTTCTTCAAATATTTTTTCAGAGTAAGTACCGCTGATTTCTTTTCCACCACTAACACTCTCATCGCTGCTGAGCAGCCTTGAAAGCGTTGCAAAAAGTATGCGCGCATGGCGGCAAATACTTTTTTCGTAGATATCGCTGTTATATCTGCTCTCTTCCACAAATCTCGCCGTTATTTTATATAGGTTCGCGCGTCCGACTGTCATGTCGGTAGAAGTAATTGAACCTGCACGCCTGACATAGTGATAGAAGCCCTCATCTGTAGATATAAACTTTGATGCTTTTTTCATAAGCCGATAATTCATATCAAGGTCTTCTGCGTACCTTATGCTTTCGTCAAAGCGCTCTCCCGAAAACAAACTCGAACGGTAAAGCTTCGCGCACACCTCGGGACGGATGTTGTCGAGAACAAATTCGCCAAGTATGTCGGAGCCTTTGATCTCTTTTTTGCCTGAGTTCTCATAAGAGACCTCACCGCTTTCATTCTCTATGCTAAATCCGCACATTATAATATCCACATCACCGCCGAGCGAAATAAGGCTCTGCACGGCGTCACGCTCTATCCAATCATCCGAATCGACAAACATCACAAATTCGCCGCCAAAAATACCGAGCCCGGCATTCCGTGCGGAGGAAAGGCCACCGTTTGCCTTGTGTATAACTTTTATGCGGCTGTCTCGCGCCGCCCAGTCGTCGCACATTGAGGGGCAATTATCCGGAGAACCGTCGTCAACAAGAATTATTTCGAGATTTTTATAGGTCTGTTCTACTATACTTTCTACGCACTTATCAAGATATTTTTCAACCTTGTAGACGGGCACTATCACGCTGACAAGAGTCCTCTGCACATTCATCTCTCCTTTCGCACTGTCGCGTCAATCCGTTTTATTATCCTTGGCTTTTCTTATCCCGCGGATCATAAAATTATAAAATCCGGGACAAAGCCAGAGCGCAAAAACTTTTATCTTGTATTTGAAAGGATATTTGCTCTGCAAAAGTATCCTTTTCTTGAAATTCAATATTGCAGACCTTACTTCGTCATATCTGTGGAAATATTTTTCGTTAGTCAGCACTCCGCTGAGTAACGTGAATGCGGCTGCGGCATAGCCTCGCAGACAACAGTCATAGATGTCCTCCGGGATTTCTTTATAGCTCAGCATAATTTCAAATGCTTTCATCGAATCAAAGGAGTGATCGTCCATAACCCAAGCCTGCTTTTTGACTCGTTTCTGAAAATAATTGTATTCGGCGCTGTCCAAAACTACCGCGCCGCCGGACTTCTGCGCCGCCTTAAAATTGAACAGCAGGTCCTCGGAATACCAAATATCCTCGTC
>USNJ01000224.1 GCA_900556055.1 uncultured Ruminococcus sp. | reverse complement strand
CTGGAAGAAGACGAGGTAGATGCCGTATGAAACCTGGGAGAGCAGGCAAAACACGGCGCCGGAAAAGGAAACAGACAGTCCGGAAGCAAAAGAACTGCCCCAAAGAGCAATCAGCAGAGCCCCGGACAATCCCAAGAGTATTCCGCCCACTTTCCGCACATTCACTTTCTCGTGCAGGTGCACAGCCGACATAATCACGGTCCAAATCGGCAAGGTAGCCATACAGATGGAAGCCTCGACAGGTGAAGAAAGTGAAATTCCCTTCATATAGAAAAGCTGCACCAAAACCGTCGAGAAAAAAGTCGCAAGAAAAAGTTTCCAATAGTCCTTTTTATCCACTTTCGCCGCCCGCTCCGAAGGAATCGCAAGCGAAACCAGCCAAAACAGGATTGTTCCCGACAAAATCCGGATGTCAGCCAGCACAGTCGAAGAGATAATCCCGCCAAGCAGAATAAATTTCGAAACGGGAACCGCCGCTCCCCAAACAGTATTACAAAGAAGAAGAGATATATGTCCGGTGCGCCTTTGCTTTGATGTCGTCATAGTTTTGTTTCAAAAATGCTTGCAAAGATAGTCAATTATTGTCTGTTGCATCGAAACGTCAACTTTAGTGGGTGGTTATCGCCGGGACACTGAACGAGTATCGGCCGGAATACGTATCCAGAAAGCAGATAAGAAGTTACATTGAGAAGCTGGTTGAAAATGGTATGCTCTCTTATACTGGTGAGGGCAAAATGCGCACATACTCTTTAAGTAAACGATATGAGAGCGAGATGGCGCTTATTACCAAAGCAGTTGAAATCGGACTCATGAAATGAGCAAACAAGCAAAGGGCCAGAAAATCTTTGCCCAGACTGACATCATTGTTATAGCAAAGTTTTGCAGCTCAACTACCACGAAATGCATTGTATGACAAGGCACGCGACCGCCTGAAAGATATCTTTGATAATGGCCCGTTCTATATCGGAGGATGCTCAGAACTTGGATATAAGACATTTGACATCAAGCAATATGGTTATGACACCTGTGAGGTGAATACTAAATTCAGAGGATTCAAGTCAGACCTTCTGATTTATCGGGCATGCAAAGACGCCAAAGAACACATCGCAATATGTGTCAGAGGACGACAGAGATTTGAACCATTCAAGAAGCCCAAAGGACTTCGAATCATAGACATAGTCCTTAGTTCCACCTTTTGCGAGAAGGATATGGAAGATTTCGTGTCAAAAGGAACATCAAGAGGCTATCAAACTGGTATGATTTATTGGAACTTCAAAGGACCATCTGCAAGGTAGCAGACCTAACCAGGAATAAATGAGTTCGCCCTCTTCAAATATGTTCTTCAGATGTTTGCTGACAGTATGGACACCTACCCCAAACAGCTGTGCCATAGCTTGGGGGACGCACCATATTGTTTCATCTCTTATGACGACTTGTGCTTTGCCGCTGTCTTTCAGAATATTGCACAATAGGAATATTTGCTATTTTCAATATATTCTCGTATTTTTGTGAACCAAAAGTAATGCACGACACCACTATGAGTTTACGAAATCAACTTCTCTTGGATCTTTACAAAGACAAAGCAAGTGTTTTCACTATGCAAGGAATCGCTATGGCTTATGGCCAGGGGCTGGACAGGGACACAATGAAGAGCAGGATGATCGGCTATGTCAAGAAGGGCGAAATCCTCAATCCTCGGAAGGGAATCTATTCCAAGCCCGGTTATGATGAGAAGGAACTTGCCTGCCTGCTTTATACCCCTTCCTACATCTCTCTGGAGTATGTTCTACAGCGGGCCGGAATTGTCTTCCAGTACAGCGATGAGATCACCTCTGTGGGGAATTTGTCCAGGAGCGTTGAAATTGACGGGAAGGTGTACCGATACCGGAAAATCAAGGGTGAAATCCTAATTGACACAACAGGCATCATCTGCGAAGGCAATGTTAATATCGCTTCTCCGGAAAGAGCCTTCCTGGATACTTTATACCTGGACAGTAATTACTATTTCGACAATCCATCCTCCTTGGACAAACAGAAGGTGCTTTCTCTCCTTCCCATCTACAATAGCAAAACGCTCGAGCTGCGGGTTTCAAAAATTCTCTAACAATGGATACGAACAAACATAAATTTTTCATGCTGCAGCTGCTGAAGGACATCTTCTCCGATGCGCTGCTTTCATCTGTACTGGCCTTCAAGGGCGGTACCGCCACTATGTTCTTTCACAATCTGCCTCGCTTCTCGACTGACTTGGACTTCAACCTGCTGGAGCCGGAAAAGGAGACCGAGGTCTATGAACGCGTCCGTAAGATTGTCCTGAAATATGGCAAGATCCACGACGAGGCCATCAAACACTACGGAATCATCATCGTACTTGATTACGGTATTGGTGAACGGAAACTTAAGATTGAGATATCAAACCGACTTTACGACAATCACTATGAAATCCGGAACTATCTCGGTCTCCAGATGCGCGTTATGGTGAAGGAAGATATGTTCGCCCACAAACTGTGCGCCCTCCTTGACCGGACCGAAATCACAAGCCGAGACGTGTTCGACTGCTGGTTCTTCCTGAAGGAAAGGACATCCATCAATAAAGAAATCGTGGAATCCCGTATGGAAATGCCCATTGAAAAATACCTGGACAAATGCATCGCAAGTGTCCGGGATATCTCGGAAAAGAGTCTGATCAGTGGTTTGGGTGAGCTCACCGAAGGCGAGATGAAGAATTTCGTGCGGCATGGTCTGAAAGACGAACTAATCTCTCTTCTAACTATATTCAAGGCCTTCCCTTCCTTTGCGTAGTATCTATCCGCTCATAGCGTCCTCAAAGGTCTTCCAGCATTGATACGTAGCATAGGTTCAGCTGTTGGCTGCACCCACCTCCTCAGTGAATTCATCCATGCGGTCGAAGAAGCCCACACGCTTTACCCGCGTCGGCAATGACTGACGAAGACTCATCATCCATCGCCACGTGAGGAGTGGTTATTTCCATTTTGGAAACAACTGAGTCTGCTATGAGTTCGCCCTCTTCAAATATGTTCGGGTTGAATAAGATCCCTAAACTATATTTTAAAATATAGTTTACAACAAGGGAACGATAGAGACGAAGTTCCTCTGGAGTCTCGGCACTGTTTCTCGGAAGACGGCCGTGACTGTCAATAAATTCTGCCAGCAGGACCAGGCTCTCTGATATATCCTTTTTTTCGGTTGCAACCATAAATTTTTCAAAATTCTTATGGTTTGAAACATAAAACCGCTATCTTTGCCT
>USNJ01000223.1 GCA_900556055.1 uncultured Ruminococcus sp. | reverse complement strand
TACTGCAAGAATTCCGAATACTGCAAAGGTCTTAGTCCAGGCAGAAAGGTTATCACCGAAGAACTGAACAAGGGGAAGAGTAAGGTTTGTGATGATAAGTGTTCCTGTTGTGGCAAGTATCATTCTGAAAATGCTGAGTACGGAACGCTCATACTGATCCTGTGTGATAAGTGCATTCAGCGTTGCGTAAGGCACGTTTATTGCTGTATAAACCACTGAAGAAACAAGGTTATAGGTGATAAAGATGTACACAAGCTTGGAGGTTTCGCCAAGTCCCGAGGGTACGGAGAAAAGCAGTATGCCTGCGAGTGCAAAGGGTATCGCCATACGAAGTATCCACGAGCGGCATTTGCCAAAGCGTGATTTTGTTCTGTCAACGATAACGCCCATAATGAGGTCGGTAACGCCGTCAAATACTCGTGACAAAAGCATTATCGTACCGATAGTTGCAGCATTTACATGAACATAATCGGTATAATAAAAAAGCAGAAATGCGGACATTGCGGAGTAGATTATATTACAGCCAAGATCTCCGCAGCCATAAGAAAAACGTTCCCAAAAGCTGATTTTTGTTTTTGAATCGGAAGCCATATAAGGTTTCCTCCTTTCGTTTTTGTTGTCATAATTATAACCGATATTTTTAAATCATAAAAGGCTGTTTACCGACAATAAAACAGGGCAATTCCGACTTTCATTCGGAGTTGCCCTGTAATTCTCTGCGTTTTTCCTTCGGAGTGCATTTGAAGCGCTCCTTAAAAAGCTGCATAGTGTATTTGTGATTTGTACAGCCGTGTGTATCGAAAATATACCCGATACTATGGTCTGTTTCGCCAAGGTCACGGACTATTTTATTAAGTCTGATCTCATACAGATACTGCATTACCGTAATGCCAAGCTGCTTTTTGAACAGCCTTGAAAGATAGTCGGGATTGTATCCGAAATGTGCCGCAATATCCTCCATAACTATTTTTTCGCTGTGATGATTTTCGATATACCGCATTATGTCCTTGACCTTGTTAATGGAACGGTTGCGCTTGATGATGTCCTTGTCCGTAAGTCTTACGGAATATGAATGTACAAGTGTGTAAAGAAGATCATAAAGCAGACTGTTGAATTTAAGCAGATATGCGTCCGGACGAATATCATATACGATATACATATCAGTAAATATCTTTTTAAGCCGTTCAAGGCGGGTAATATTGACCTGATCATCGGGGTGCATATCAACGTGAAATTCCAGAAAATCGTGAGCAGGAATGTATTTTTCCAGAAGGTCGCTCGGTATCAGCAGCACAAGAGCCTTGTTTTTCTGAGCCGTGACCGAATGAATGACTCTCGGATTGACTACCGAAATTCCACCTGCTTCAATAGTCTGACGCACATTGTTCTCAAACTGAGTTGTCATACTCCCCTCAAGCATATACACAAGCTCAAGGCTGTTATGCCAATGAGGAGCAACATAGCTGCCCTTGTCCTCGGACAGATAAAACCTGACCTCAATATCGGGATTGCTGGATACTATTTCGTGCCGTATTTCATTATTTATCATTTATCTTATCACCGTCTTTTATGATACATACCACACATAGAATTATCATATTTTTTATTATATCTTCATCTATTGGAATAAATGCAATATGGATAAATAGGAACAATCGAGAAATTCCGTCAAATGTCACGGCTGTAAAAAATCTATTGGAAGTATATAATACAGAATATTTTAAAAGCCTGCAAATTTCAACCTAACAATCACCTCACTTATCCCAGCACTCAAACGAGTGCTGGGATTTTTTCATCACCTTGAAAATCCCGATCTGTCCCTATCCTGCATTTTGTCCTCCGCCTGCAATACACTCCTTTCCTTTTCTGAATTCTTCCGTTCTTCCACCCTGCGGATATTTTCAATTTCAGCCTTTGCCTGCTCCAAAAGCACCTGATAATCCGACTTCATCTGATTTTCATACAAAGCATAAAAATCGGAAACGGTCTTTTTCTTGGAAACAGCTTCACGGATCTTTCCGTCCACTTCTTCAAGCCGTTTTTTCATATCGGCAAGCATCAGCCTGTGCTTTTCCGCATCTTCAAGCGAGGTTATCCCCGAATCTTTCAGGTAATTGTATTGCGCAAGCTCAACTGCATCCTTCGGAAGAAAAGGTCTGCGACCGAGAATTTCAAGATATTTCGGAATGTCCTCAATAATCTTTTCCTCTTCCGCAATTTTTTTGATAAGCTCCGCTTTCTCGGCTTTAAACTCCGATAGTTTTTCAACTGCCGAGGAAACAGCTTTTTGAAAATCCTCAACGGAGTGAATCCGATGTTCCTGCAAATAGAACAGCAGTCTGCTTGACCTTTCCACCTCTCGGAACGTGGCAAAGTGAAGCCTGTCGGGTTCGGGACGGCGATAAAGCTGTATCTGGATCTGCCTGATACACAAAGCATACTCCCTCTGAATGCCCGAATACTTCAACGCTTCGGAGAGCGGCATTTCCAAATTTTTATGCTTGATACGATATTCAAGATGTTCAAGAGCATATCCGTCACCCAGACGAAAACTGCGGATCGGCTTTCGGTTCTGCCTGACCTTTATGGAAATATACTTCCCTCGCCGAATGCCATAGCCCTGCTTCTGCAATTCTTTCAGCAGGTCATCAACGCTCCCGACATTCTCTTTCATAATCGCATCGTCAATATTATCACACAATTTCTGTTTCCAAGACTTCCCCGCCTTTCGTCCCCCGACAGCACCAAAAAAAATGATTTTTTCATCGGTTTTTGCCGGGAAACGCAGTACATTGAAAGAAATTCAGTCGGAATCAGAGTCCGTGCAGTAATCAAATCCCCGAATGATCCTGAAATACACATTCGAGTATCTCTCACGTTCCGAACCGTCGGAATTCATCATCGCTTCAAGAAAATGATTTCTCGCTTCCGCTCTTTCGTCCCACTCACGAACTTCTCCATAGCAAACTGTTGTGATGCTGTCCTTTGACGATTCGGGAAAATTCACTTCTGACTGTCCCCCGTCTTTCCGTAACGCAGAAATTCAAGGAATGCGTCTTTGGGAATATGTATCTTACGCCCCGACCTCACCGTCGGAAGATTCATCTTTTCACGGTTTCGGTAAAATGTCGAAAGTGAAATTTCCATAGCCGCAGCCGCTTCGGAAGGCGTAAGAAAATTTCTGTCTAGCTTTTCGATTTCTTCTATAAGCAGTCTTTTCATAATTCACACTTTCGGCTTTTTCGCATTGTGACGGATAATAAGAACCGT
>USNJ01000222.1 GCA_900556055.1 uncultured Ruminococcus sp. | reverse complement strand
ACGAAGGTCAAGCCATGCGCCGAGGCTGTACAGAATAAGGTCAAGCAGGATGTGCAGGATATGACAGGAATTACAGTTTCAAAAGTCAATGTAACTGTTGCAGGCATTGTATTTCCCGACAAAAAGCAGTCATGATCTTAGCGGATCAAATAATAGATAAAGGAAAATAAAATTATGAGTAGAAGTGAATCCAGAGAAGCGGCTTTTATGCTGCTGTTTGAGAATATGTTCAGAAACGAGGATCCCGATGATATTATCGACACAGCTGTTGTCGCTGATCTGTTTGATATAAGCGATGATGCGGACAAACTTTTCAGATCGGTATGGGAAAAGCGTGATGAGCTTGCCGCTGTGATAGATAAATACAGCGAAAAAAGACAGTTTTCCAGAATACCTAAGGTCTCTGCGGCAGTTCTTGAGATCGCGATCTATGAATCTCTTTATGATGACAAGGTGCCTGTAAATGTTGCGATAAGCGAAGCTGTTATTCTTGCGAAAAAATATGCGATGGAGCCTGATGTTAAGTTCGTCAACGGTCTGCTCAGCTCTTTTGCGGGCGATATTGCAAAAAAGGAAGATAAATAATGCGCTGTATTCTCGGTATAGATACGAGCAATTATACGACATCCGCGGCACTGTTTTGTCCTGATGACGGGCAGATGATCCAGCAGAAAATGCTGCTTCCCGTTAAACCGGGCGAAAGAGGTCTGAGACAAAGCGATGCTGTGTTTCATCATACTGTTCAGCTGCCGCAGATAATGAGCAGGCTATTTGCCGAGGCGGGAGATGTATCTGTAGCAGCGATCGGAGTTTCGGAAAAGCCGAGGCTTGTTGATGGTTCGTATATGCCGTGTTTTCTCTGCGGAACGGGACTTGCAAAATCGCTGTCTGCAGTGACATCTGCCGCAGTACATAAAACATCTCATCAGATAGGTCATGTGCTTGCGGCACTTTTTTCGGCAGGTCAGCTGCATCTTGTAAATGAAAGATTCATTGCATTTCACGTAAGCGGCGGAACTACCGACTGCCTGCTTTGTGAACCTGATTCAGAGCATATCATTAAGATAACTGAGATCGCGTCATCCTCCGACCTTAAAGCGGGGCAGGCTATTGACAGATGCGGAGTAATGCTCGGACTTAAATTTCCGTGCGGTGCAGAGCTTGAAAAGCTGGCTGTGAACAGCAGCAGAAAATTTAAGATACGTCCTGTTGTCAGAGATGGATGCTGTTCACTTTCGGGTGTTGAGAACAAGTGCGCTGCCATGCTTGCAAATGGTGAAAACAGGGAAGATATCGCCCGTTTCTGCATAGAAAGCGTACTTGCGGCAGTCGGTTCAATGACGGAATATGCGATCGGCAAAATGGGTGAACTGCCTGTTGTTTATGCAGGCGGAGTCATGTCTGATAAAATTATCAGAGAAAAACTTGAAAGCAGATACGGCGCATATTTTGCGTCACCCGAATTTTCCTGCGACAATGCTGCGGGAACGGCTGTTTATGCCGCATTATCGGAAGGATTGATAAAAATATGAGCAGCATTCTGACGGTTTCACAGCTGAACAGATATATTTCATTCAAGCTGAAAGATGATATAAAGCTGAGAGGTATTCTTGTTAAGGGCGAGATCTCGGGATTTACAAATCACTATAAAACGGGACACTTTTATTTTACTCTCAAAGACGGCGAAAGCATGATAAAAGCAGTCATGTTCAACAACTTTGCATCACGGCTGAAATTCATGCCGGAAAACGGAATGTCGGTCATTGTTTCGGGAAATGTCCAGGTTTTTGAGAGAGATGGCGTTTATCAGATCTATGCGACAGATATGCAGCCTGACGGGCTCGGCGCACTTTATATGGCGTATGAGCAGCTCAAAGACAAGCTGTCAAAAGAGGGACTGTTTGATGCGGATCACAAAAAGCAGCTTCCTCCGTTTCCAAGAAAGATAGGCATTGTGACTTCGCCCGGTGCAGCTGCTCTTCAGGATATGATAAACATAATTTCAAGGAGATATCCTATTGCGGAGATCACTGTCTTCCAGGCACTTGTTCAGGGTGAAAATGCGCCCGATTCGATATGCAGGGCAATAAGCATGGCTGATCTCTGCGGGCTTGATCTTATCATAGTCGGACGCGGAGGAGGCTCTGCCGAGGATCTTTTCTGCTTCAATTCCGAAAAGATCGCACGTGCTGTTTATATGTGCGAAACACCTGTTATCTCAGCAGTCGGACATGAAACTGACACTACAATAATTGACTTTGTTTCTGACCTCAGAGCGCCTACGCCGTCAGCTGCGGCTGAGCTTGCCGTGCCTGATATCTCTGTTCTGAGATCGGCTGTAACAGGACTTGAAAAGAAGCTGTATTCCGTTTTTTCGGGATATCTCGATAAGCGTCAGGCGGAAATCGGACGATATGCCGATAAGATATCATCTCTTTCGCCGTCTGCCGTTCTTGATAAAAATGAGGCAGTATTGTCCGAGAAAACAAAGCATCTTGAAAATGCGGCAAACGGATATATAAATTCACGCGAAAATAAGCTTGCAAATCTTGTGGTTCGGCTTGACCTGCTCAGCCCGCTTAAAATAATGTCAAAGGGTTATTCGCTTGTTTATAATTCATCGGATATGATCGTGCGGAATGCGGATGATCTCTGCAAAGGGGATCATGTACGCATAAGACTGGAACATGGCGGCGCAGATGCCGAAATAACCGAAATTTTTCCTGAAAGGATGTAAACGGAATGTCATTTGAAAAATCTGTAAAGCGTCTTGATGAGATAGTTTCGCTGCTTGAAAGCGGTGAGCTTCCGCTTGAAAAGGCAGTTGAGCTTTATACTGAGGGCGTTGCGGCAGCTGCTGAGTGCAAAAAGGAACTGAATGAAGCAAGAGTCAAGCTCAGTATCATAAATCCCGAAACAGGCGAGATCTCAGAGATCCCGACAGAAAGGGACACTTGAAAATGAACAATGAAAACACCTGTCGATTTCGTGAATATTCCGAAAAAATCGAAAACAAAATAGACGGCATCATAAAAGAACTTCATGAAAAATGCACGGATGATACAGTATCAAAGCTGTCCGCTGATGCGGTGGAATGGTCGCTTGCATCAGGCGGAAAAAGGATACGTCCTGTTCTTGCACTCGAATTCTGCCGTGTATGCGGCGGAGATCCCGACAAGGCATTGCCTGCAGCTGCGGCACTTGAAATGATACACACATATTCTCTGATACATGATGATCTGCCTTGTATGGATAATGATGATTACCGCAGAGGAAG
>USNJ01000221.1 GCA_900556055.1 uncultured Ruminococcus sp. | reverse complement strand
TAGAATTATGGAGAAGAAATCGCCGCAAAAGCTTTGATATATGCGGTTTTGCGGCGAGAGATTCCCATAATTCAATGAATTTTTAGTATTACACTTGAAAAAACGGGGAAAAAAGATTATAATATTCTTAGAGATTCCCTGACATATTTGCTTGAGAATATTTTTAAAGAAGGTGCTGTGTATGGTAAAAAAAGATGAACTTCCCGCCTGCCCCGTTGCAACTACCGTGCAGATGATCGGCAGTAAGTGGAAGCTTCTTATCATGAGAAATCTGCTTGCCCGTCCGTGGCGTTTTAATGAACTGAAAAAAGATCTTGAGGGTATCAGCCATAAGGTGTTGTCAGACAGTCTTCAATCTATGGAGGACGATGGAATTATTATACGTACGGCATATCCTGAGGTTCCTCCAAGGGTCGAATACGCATTATCTGAACTTGGCGAATCAATGCGGCCTATTTTAAAAGCTATGGAGCAGTGGGGAAATGATTATAAGAAAATAATATGAAAAATGGACTTCTGTTTATTCAGAAGTCTTTTTTTATGAAAATTTTTGACTGTAACCTACGTATCTGCGCAAAGGTTACTTTTAAGTGACCGGGTTACAAAAAAGTGCGTACTTGTGCAGTGCTTTGGAGTGTGATATATTATAGTCACAGGAAGAAAATCCTGAAAATAAAGGAGGTCACTACTATGAGTGAAACATTAAAGAACGTAGCCGCTTTCAGCGGAAGTGCCTGCGGAGCAGCAGACCCTGAGAAAACACCTGCATCAGCTTGCGGTTCAGCCTGCGGCTCTGCCGATCCTAAGGAAACTCCTGCATCAGCATGCGGTTCGGCTTGCGGCTCTGCCGATCCTAAGGAAAAACCTGCATCTGCATGCGGCTCGGCTTGCGGTGCGGCTGACCCCGAGAAGAAGTAATATCTTCTCCCACCCCCACAATATGGCAGTCGGACAAGCTCCGACTGTCATGCTACAGAATTTTTTATCGGAGGAAACTGCTATGAAACCATATTTCGCCTTTCAGTGGCATATCACGGACACCTGCGACCAGAGGTGTAAGCATTGCTATATTTTTGCCGAGGACAACTGCAAAAAGCTTACGGAAATGCCATTTGACAAAATGGAAAAAGTTCTTGAAAGCATAAAGGATATGTGCGAAAGGCTCGGCAGAACGCCGTATATCTACATAACGGGCGGCGATCCGATATTACATAGAGATTTTTGGAGGCTTGCCGAAAAGCTGAAGGAAAACAATATCCGCTGGGCAATTCTCGGCAATCCATTCCACCTTGACGATGATGTCTGTCGGAAGCTTCACGATCACGGCTGTGTTAAGTATCAGCTTTCCCTTGACGGAATGAGGGAAACACACGATATGTTCCGCAAGCCGGGTTCTTTCGATACGACCCTTGAAAAGATAGACTGTATAAGAAATTCGGGAATGTTCTGCGCTGTGATGTCGACCGTTTCAAGTGCAAATATTGACGAATTTCCGCAGCTTATCGACCTTTGCGCCGAAAAGAACGTTGATGTTTTCGCATTCGGAAGATACTGCCCAACAAGCGGTCAGAAGTCGGAGGAATATCACATTCCGCCGAAGAAATACCGTGAATTTATGGATATGTGTCATAAAAAATTTGCCGAGCATAAGGCGAACGGCTGCAAGACGACTTTTCAGCTGAAAGACCACCTCTGGACGCTTTATTTATACGAAAACGGACTTTTCAAATTGCCCGAAAACAACGACCCGAATATGATATATGACGGCTGTCACTGCGGAATAGGTCACATGACAATAATTCCGACGGGTGATGTTTATGCCTGCCGCCGAATGGAGAGCAAAATAGGAAATGTGTTTGAAAAGCCGCTCTATGATCTTTTTATGGGTGCGGAGCTTGACGGATACAGACAGTGGGACAGGTTTGAGAAATGCAGCAGATGCGAGCTTCGGGGCTATTGCAGAGGCTGCCCTGCGGTGACATTCGGCTACACGGGAAATATGTACGCTCCCGACCCCCAGTGCTGGAAAGAATACAATGAAATAACGGGTGAGAAATTATGTTAATGGATATTGTCAAAGCAAGACATTCTATCAGAAAATACACCGATAAGCAGATAAGCCGCAGTGACCTGGAGCTTATCTTTGAAGCGGGAAATTATGCCCCAAACGCAGGCGACGGACAGCGCAGTGTGCTTTGTTATCCTCGGATATATCGACGGTGAACAGCCACACACAAAGCCGAGAAAGCCCGATAGAATAAAAATATTTGAATGAGGTGAGATCATGGACGCAAAGACCTGTTTAAAGAAAATGCAGCTTGTAGGTGTGCTCAATGTGGCGACCGTTGACGAAAACGGTGCTCCGCAGATACGCTGCATAAGCGCAGTTCACTATGATGAGGATTCGTTTTACTTTTTCACTGCCAAAGGCAAAAATGTTGCAAGAGAGCTTTTATCCGACGGACGTGTTCAGATACTCGTTTATACAAAATTCAAGGAGATGATCCGTCTTTCCGCAAAGGCTTATCCCGTTTCGGAGGAACATCAAAAGGAATGTATCGACACAATATTCGCCGAACAGCCGTATCTTGCAAATCTTTATCCCGATGAAAAGCGTTATATCGGCATATGTTTTGAGATAAAGGACGCTGCCATAGAGTATTTCAACCTCGGCGTGAATCCGATATTCCGTGAAACATACATTATCGGAAACGAAAATCCAACGTTCAAAGGCTACCGCATAACCGATAAGTGCATAGGCTGCGGAAAATGCCGCACGGTCTGTCCGCAGAACTGCATTGACAAAGGCGAGCCGAAGCCCTATAATATCAGACAGAACAACTGCCTGCACTGCGGTGCCTGCTTTGAAAATTGTCCGATAGGAGCGATAGAGCGTTTATGATACTGCAAACGGGAATGAGGACGGATATCCCTGCATTCTATTCCGAATGGTTTATGAACCGAATAAAAGAGGGCAATATTGGTTCGTGACGATAACCCCTTACGGAAAAGCCCTTGAACCGAACGTTCCCGATAAGAATATTGTTATAAAATGCTTTTGTGAGCTTTCCGGCATCATTGGAATAAAGGTCACCTCTATAAGCCATTTAAAATTTTGGGAAAAATCAAGCCGATAATCTCGCAGCTGTTTTTAACAGGTTTATATTGGATTTCGGCGCGGATTTTTTTCTGCATTTTATTGGTGTTTAATATTATAATAAAAACCATTAGAATTATGGAGAAGAAATCGCCGCAAAAGCTTTGATATATGCGGTTTTGCGGCGAGA
>USNJ01000220.1 GCA_900556055.1 uncultured Ruminococcus sp. | reverse complement strand
TGATGAATATAATGAAGATATTCGGCGCATTGTTCGATATCATCGTTATCTACGTCCTCTGCAAGCAGGTCATCGAGAGAAACTTCCAGTCGATATCGATGACGAAGATACTCGGCTACAAGGACAGTGAGATCGGCGGACTTTATATCGCCTCGACTTCTATCGCAGTCGTTGTCGGACTTATCATAGCAGTTCCTTTCATCGATATTGCAATGAAAGCAATATTCAAGGGCTACCTTTACACAATGATGACGGGATATATCCCATGCTCAATGAGCCCGATGACCTATGTTGTTATGATAGTGACAGGTCTTGCCTGCTTTGCTATTGTGGCAGTTCTCCAGATGAGAAAGGTCTCCAAGGTCTCCAAGAGCGAAGCACTCAAAAACGCAGAATAAGCTTACTCCGACCCACTTTTTATACAAACTCTCCTTTTCAAAAAAGCACCACTTTCCCATGGTAAATTTTATCACGGGAAAGCGGTGTTTTTCGGTATATTTTTAGTGTTCCTATTGACTTAAAGCCAAGTTGGTGATAAAATAAAAGCAGAAATTTATTTCTGAAAGGAAGTTATATCTTATGTCAACCAATATAAAAATTGCGATCGCTGCGGCTGCACTTGCCATCGCTGCGATAATTGCAACTGTCCTGATAGTAAACGGCGGCGGAGGAAGCTCAGGTGCTTATGTCACAGAGGTAGTCGGAAATGTTTATGTTGACAGCAATGACAACGGCAGAGCCAAGCTCTCCGCTGGCGACAGACTCAGCAAGCTTGAGATAATCACTGTCGAAGGCGGCGGAAGCTGCACTGTCACATACCAGACAAGCAAGAAAAAGGACAATAATTTCGTTATTCTCGGCGAATACACACAGGCGATAATCAGCGGAGATTTCAGCGGCGGAAAGCCCTCTGAGATAAATCTTATCCAGGGCACAGCTTCCGTCAACAACGCAAGCTCCGAAAAAGGATTTATCCGACTGAGAACGGCAAACGGTCTCTTCGAGATGGATAATACCGCTGCTGCCGTTATTTACAATGCTTATGATTCGCAGAATTACACGCAGTGCTGGAATATGCTGAACAAGATGCATATCCAGCTTTACGATGCAGCGGGAAATACTGTTGACAAGAACCTTGCGCTTCTCCCGCAGACCACTGCAAAAGCGCTTCTGCTCAACACAACATCTCAGTTCGATACGCTGAACTATGAGTTTGCTCTCAGTGATATCCCGACTGCCGCTTTGAAGGGACTTTATAAGATATCAGCTTTTGTTACCCTTCCATATTCTGCGGCGGAGATACAGGCTGTGATAGACGAAAAGGAAACTGAAGATACGACCGATGTTCCCGACAGCTCAGAGTCTATCCAGACTGCCGATACATTCACAACTACCGATGTTGTAAGTGTTACAATGCCCGAAACCGTCACAACAGAACCTCCGAGAGAAACTGTTGATGATATCCAGGTGATCTCCAGCGCATCTGTTATCCAGACATCCGCTGCAATAACAACGACAACACAGGCTCCCGCAACAACATCGCCGACAACAACTGCAACATCGGCACCGCAGACAACTGAATCCTCTGCACCGTCCACAGGCAAAAAGACTTACACCGTAACATTTGATATTGACGGAATGAGGACAACTCAGGAGGTCGAAGAAGGCGGAAATGCCATATTCCCCGAAAATCCTACAAAAACAGGCTATCTGTTCACAGGCTGGGACAACGCAGGAACAAATATTACGTCGGATATAACGATAAATGCACTCTTTGAAGCCAAGGAACTGACGGTAACGCTTGTTATCGGCAGCGAAAGCAGAACACAGTTAGTTCCGTACGGCGGAAATGCTGAGATCCCGTCCGATATCATTCTGGGCGGAATTGTGATAACAGGCTGGGACAGACCTCTCACCAATATCACAGAGGACTGCACGATAACCGCCCTTCTTGAAGGCGGCGAAACATCTGCCGCTGAATGTGTCGTAACATTCAGCATCGACGGAACACTTTACACACAGCGCATTCCCTACGGAACATCTGCTGTTCCGCCGCTCACTCCCGACAGAAACTCAGCCGGTCAGATATTTGTCGGCTGGAGCAGGTCGCTTGACAACATCACATCAGACGTTACCATCACTGCGGTGTTTGACAACGAAAACACCGTATATACCGTTACCATCGACAACGGCGGACAGCTAACGACCACTCAGGTATACGCCGGCAGTTCGGTAACGCTTCCCGTTCCCCGTGAGATCGAGGGCAAGACCTTCTCACACTGGGATAACTCGGGCGAAAATATCCACTCCAACATAACGATCACAGCAATTTATGTTTGATAAGCATCTGTTTTATAATGACCATTAAAATCAAACAGGTCTGCATGATAAAAATGCGGACCTGTTTTTTATATTACAGTACGGTTACAATGTTTTTATTTTAATTACAGTTTGGAATTTTTGTGGAAATCAGAAAATGAAAATGCTATAATCATATAAGTAAAAAGACAAAACGGCTAACTGTGCCGTTTATCTTTTGGGGAAAGGAAGTGTTACTTTTGCCTTTTATTCAGGTCGAGGGGCTGCGAAAGGTGTACAGAATGGATACGGAAAAGGTAGTCGCTCTGAACCGCATTAATATGTCGATCGAAAAGGGTGAGATCTGCTGTATACTAGGTACGTCAGGTTCGGGCAAATCCACGCTGCTGAATATGCTCGCAGGTCTGGAAAAGCCGACAAAGGGAAAAATAATCATCGCAGGTACCGATGTTGCTAAGCTGAATGAAAAAAAGCTTGCTAAATTCCGACAGGAAAACACAGGCTTCGTGTTTCAGTCATACAACCTGCTCTCCACGATGAATGCGATAGAAAATGTGGCAATGCCGCTTATGTTCAAGGGCGTACCGAAAAAAATCAGGGAAAAGGCTGCAAGGAAAATGCTCAAAGCCGTTGGACTCGGAAAGCGAATGAAACATCATCCGAACCAGATGTCGGGCGGTCAGCAGCAGCGAGTCGGAATCGCAAGGGCTTTTGTCGCTCACCCGAATGTCATCTTTGCGGACGAACCTACGGGAAACCTCGATACCAAGACAACTACCGAGGTAATGGAGCTTATGGTGCATATGTGCCGTGAACATAACCTGACACTTATCCTTGTTACGCATGATCCTGAAATAGCCGTTTATGCGGACAGGATAATACATCTCATAGACGGTGATATCCACAGCGACCAGAAAAATGTCTCCATCGCATCTCCCCTATTCAAATCAGACGAAGCAGCAGCAGTCAAGGCG
>USNJ01000219.1 GCA_900556055.1 uncultured Ruminococcus sp. | reverse complement strand
CCCAAGCGAATGACCCTGCCCATGTCCGTTATCTCATATCTGCATCCAAAAGCGGAGGCATTCGTGAAATCCAGCTTATTTTCAAAGCGGAAATCTCCGTTTTCAAGCATTGTCACACGTATCGGGCGGTATACATTCTTCATCTCCAGTGCACCCGTATGCGGAGTTCTGTCGGGATAGATAAGTCCGTCCATGCAGAAATTTCCGTCATTCGGCTCATCTCCGAAGCTGCCGCCGTAGAAATACTTAGGCTTTCCTGATGAAGTTTTGCCGACATATATGCCGTGATCGCACCACTCCCATACACAGCCGCCCATAAATCTGTCATTTGAATAGAATTTCTGCCAGTAATCCTCGAGATCGCCGGGGCCGTTGCCCATAGCATGGCAGTATTCACAGAGAAACAGCGGACGCTTCTCATTTTCATCTGCAAGGAATTCCGTCAGCCATTCAGTTGACGGATACATCTTTGACACAACATCAAGCACATCGTCAGACGTATCATCAAGGCGGTATGTGCTTTCATAATGCACGGGACGTGTGCTGTCTATCGCCTTGATAGCCTCTGCCTCCGCACGCATATTCATTCCCCAGCCGCTTTCATTGCCAAGCGACCACATTATAACGCAGGGACGGTTGACATCACGCACCGCAAGCTGCTCTCCCCTGTCGATTATCGCCTTTGTGAACCTGTCATCAGATGCAAGAAGAGCGATGCCGTCATATCCGTTCGACCAGTCAAGCGTATTATAGACCTCGACAACGCCGTGCGTCTCAAGATCAGCCTCATCGATCACATAAAGTCCATATTCATCGCAAAGCTGATAAAACAGCGGCGAATTCGGGTAATGTGACGTTCTCACAGCATTGACATTCAGCGATTTCATGAGCTTGATATCTTCTATCAGACGCTCTTTGGGAGATACATATCCGATATCCGCATAGCTGTCGTGACGGTTTACGCCTTTCAGCCTGACGGGAATTCCGTTCACTCTGAAAATGCCGTCATCAACGGATACCGTCCTGATTCCGACCCTTTCGCCTATGACCTCGCCGCCGCAGCGGATAACAAAGCGGTAAAGCTCGGGAGTCTCAGCCGTCCACAGTCTGGGCTTATCAACGCTGAATACAGCTTTTGCCCTGCCCTGACTGAGCTTTTCGACCTTTCCGTTTCCGATATATTCAACATCCCACGGAATATCGGACGTTACATCAAATCGAACCTCGGCATATTCCTTATCATCGCTTATATATGTTTCAATACGATAGTCAGATATCCTATTTTCGGGTCTTGACAGGATATATACATCTCTGAATATACCCGACATTCGCCATTTATCCTGATCTTCGAGATATGTTCCGTCGCACCATTTGAGGACAGCAACGATTATCTCGTTATCATCGCCTTCGCTGAGTGCATCTGTTATATCAAATCGGCTCATGCAGTGCGATATCTGCGAAAATCCCATAAATTCGCCGTTCACAAACAGATAAAGGCAGCTGTCAACGCCCTCGAATGTCAATATCCTGCGCATTCCGTCAGCCTTATAGGCATATTTTCTTCTGTATACACCGCACGGATCATCATCGGGAACATACGGCGGATCATATGGTATCGGATATCTTACATTTGTATACTGCGGCTTTCCGTAACCGCACATCTCCCAGTTTGAAGGGACCTGTATCTTATCGGTAAATTCGATATCCCGCATATCCCGGACGCTCTCATAATATACAAAATCCCATGTCCCGTCAAGAAGTTCAAGACGTGAGGATCTTTCTCTGTCCGCAAATGGATCTTCGCCCTCCGCAAACGGTATGTAGTATGAGATGGGAGGCAGCATATCAACATGAAGTATGTTAGTATCTTCGTGATATATCAGCTTGTCTATCATTGGATATCTCCTTATATTAAAGTCCGTTAGGGTTTTTCTGTGTGAAATTCCAGCTGTCAGCACACATCTTTTCGATATCCGCCTTAGCTTCCCAGCCGAAGAGTGCCTTTGCCTTGTCGGTATTTGCGTAGCAGGTAGCGATATCGCCGGGACGTCTGGGAGCTATCTTATAGTTGATCTTAACGCCCGATGCCTTCTCAAATGCATGAACAACGTCAAGAACGCTTGAACCCTTGCCAGTTCCGAGGTTCACGGCTTCAACACCCTTGTGTCCGAGAACATACTTTACTGCGCAGATATGACCCGAAGCAAGGTCAACTACATGGATATAGTCACGCACACCTGTTCCGTCGGGGGTATCATAATCATCGCCGTAAACGCTGAGGCACTGGAGCTTTCCAACTGCGACCTGTGCGATATAAGGCAGCAGATTGTTCGGGATTCCGTTAGGATCCTCGCCGATAAGTCCGCTCTCATGCGCACCGATAGGATTGAAATATCTCAGCAGAGCCACGCTCCACTCGGGATCAGCCTTTGCTGTATCTGTCAGGATCTGCTCGATCATAACTTTCGTATATCCGTAAGGGTTTGTTGCGGAAGTAGGCATAGTTTCAACATAAGGCACGGGATTGTTCATGCCGTAAACGGTAGCCGAGGACGAGAATACGATATTCTTGCAGCCGTTGTCGCGCATAGCCTTGATAAGCTCGATCGTACCTGTAATATTGTTGTAGTAATATTCAATAGGCTTTGCACAGCTCTCGCCTACTGCCTTGAGTCCCGCAAAGTGGATAACAGCGTCGATCTTATTCTCCCTGAATATCTTCGATGTGCCCTCATAATCAAGCATATCTGTCTCGTAGAACTTGAAGTCCTTGCCTGTAATTTGCTTAATTCGCTTTAAAACCTCAGGCTTGGAGTTAGAAAAATTGTCCATAATAACAACATCATAGCCGTTATTAAGCAGTTCAACGACAGTGTGGCTTCCGATAAAGCCTGCGCCGCCCGTTACAAGAATAGTTGACATAAACATCGTTCCTTTCCGAATTTGTTAAACTCATTATAGCGCATTTTTCATCGGATTGCAAGGATTTTTTGTTTCATTGACATGGAATATTGTTGCAAAAGCTCTTTATTTGTGATATAATTTTTCTTGTGGATTTTACATAGTGATAACCGCAGCTTTCAGCAGCAGCCGCAGGCAATGCGAAATTCACGGCAAAGTCCGCCTGTAACCGCCATATTTCCCAAAAGTTATGTGTGTTCTCACGGGGATATATTGCGTCAGGCGGCTGAAGCATTATATCCCCGTGAGAACACACACTGCTGCGTAATACTAAAAACCCATTGAATTATGGGAATCTCTCGCCGCAAAACCGCATATATCAAAGCTTTTGTGGCGATTTCT
>USNJ01000218.1 GCA_900556055.1 uncultured Ruminococcus sp. | reverse complement strand
CAGGTCACAAGACGAGAAACCGTGCTTGGAAAGTGGTTCTAATCGTGGCGGCAAGCCTCATCGGTTTGTGAAGCATGAACAGGGAGCGAAGCTCCTTGTCGGTTTCAGACTGCGGAATCCGATTCTCGATAATGTCCGACAGCTTCACATCATCAAGCAGAAATTTCTCGGGATCCTCCGCAAAATCAGCATAGACCGCACCTTCCGCAGCACACCATTCACCGAGGATAAATCTGCGGTAAAATACACCTGTGTACTCCTTTTTCAGCTCTGAAACATAGTCCGCAGGAAGAAACGGATTATCGTCGATTGTCAACTTTTTTATGTACATCTCCAACTCTCCCCGCCTGCTGCGCTCGATATAATTCTTCATTAGCCAGTGATTCGGCAGATCGGGATTTGTCGTTGCCAGCAGCAGAGCATTATCCATCGACAGACGGGACAGCATCATTGCAAAGAATGACTCGGGAAACAGCGTCAGCTCGTCGCAGTATGCGGCATAAAGCGTCATTCCTCTTATCTTGCTTTCTGCGGATTCGTCGGCAGCACCCTCAAAATAGACCTTTCTCCCGAAGATAGTACCCTCCTTCGACTCAGCAGATCCGACAAAATTTCTCGTTCCGATAAGCTCGGCAAGCGGAACAAGCACGTTTCTTTTCAGCGTTGTAAGTGTTTTTCCGGTCATAAGCAGTGTGCTGTTTTTGGGACTTCTCAGCACGATCAGACACCATATCACCAGGCTGATGAACGTTTTCCCTGAGCGGACCGATCCTTCGAGAAGATTTATCCTGCGGAAATTCCCAAATCTGAGGTCGTTGATTATCTCCCATTGTTTATCTGAAAATTCCATAAAATTCTCCTTTCACATCTTATAAGACAATGCTATCACACATCGGATAAAATGTGAATACAAGAATTTTTTACTGTGCCGTCACCCTTGCAAAGAACTCCTCAGTCGATATATCGGCGGGACGGTTATACCTGTTTATTGAAAAAAGGCAGTCAGGGTCACGGGTTATATAATTCGGCTTTTCATAGCAGTTCAGCGACGCTTTGAAGCCCAGCTCTTTCAGCACCGAAATGCTCTCCCTTGAAATATATCCGAACGGATATGCATATATCTTCGGCACAACGCCGCTTTTTTCTGCAAGCGATGTCTGAAGTCTTGAAAGGTCGCCAGTCAGAGCCGCTTTGTATTCCGTTTCCGATTCATTCCACTTTTTCATTGAACCTTTTCTGCCGTCAGTTGAATGCATATCCCATGTGTGATTTCCTATCTCAATATACGGGCTGTCCTTTAATTCGGCGATCTCGTCCCACGTTAAATATGCATATGCGGGATTTGCATCGCCGCTTTCCGATGACTCCTCGCAGTAGCTTCCGACGGGCGATATCACAGCCTTCATGCCGTATTTTTCAAGAACAGGCAGCGCATAGGTCACGTTATTGTAAAATCCATCGTCAAAGGTTATCATTATAGGCTTTTCGGGAAGCGGCGTGCCTTTTTCGGTATATGCCGTCAGATCGTCCGTCAGAACTGCGGTATATCCGTTGTCCGACAGCCATTTCATGTCACTTTCGAGTATTTTGGGGCTTATGACATACGCTCCCTGTCTTGCAGGCTCAATAAGCACACTGTGATACATGATCGCAGGGAGAAATATGCCCTTGTCCTCAGCCATTGCAGACACCGATCTTCCCTTGATAAGTCCGATAAACGGGACAAGCAATATCACTGCCGCTATGATGCCTATAACGGTTTTAAATGCCTTTTTCAGATTTATACATATGAACATCAGATCATCTCCGTTTTTTATAATGTTTATTCCCATCGGGATTTTATTATGCGGACAAATTATCCAGAATGTTAATAATATAGCGTTGAAAACAGTCATAATATCTGCTACAATAAAATCTGTATGAAAACTATTCTTTAACGGAGGAAATGAAAATGAATTCTTCTTATCAGAATCTGATCGACCTTGACGACCGTCCAAGAGAATGGTGGGACAAGGTTATTTCCCTCGGCACTGCTATCAAAAAGGATCCTAAGGCATATGCAAAAAAATGTGACGGAAAGATCCTTGCGACACTTTTCTATGAGCCGTCAACAAGAACACAGATGTCATTCCAGACAGCTATGCTGAGACTCGGAGGCACTATCATCGGCTTCGATAACCCCGAAACATCTTCCGTTGCAAAGGGTGAAAGCCTGAAAGATACAACAAAGATCGTAAGCTCCTATGCTGATATCATGGCTATGAGAAATCCGTGGGAAGGCTCTGCGAAGGCAGCTTCCCTTACCGCTGACTGCCCGATCATAAACGCAGGCGACGGCGGACATCTCCATCCGACGCAGACTCTCACCGACCTGCTCACACTCTCCCACGAAAAGGGCCGTCTTACAGGTCTGACAGTAGGTCTCTGCGGCGACCTGAAAAACGGAAGAACCGTTCATTCCCTCTGCAAGGCGCTTTCACGCTATCCCGACAACAAATTCGTTTTCATCTCCGCTGATGAGCTTTCAATGCCGGAATATGTCAAGGAGATACTCGATGAAAGAGGCTGCAAATATGAAGAGATCCCCTCTCTTGAAGAAGCTATCGGCGGTCTTGATGTCCTTTATATGACAAGAGTTCAGCAGGAGCGTTTCTCCAGCATGGAGGAATATGAGCGTCTGAAAAATGTTTACTGCCTCGACAACGAAAAGCTTGCAAAGGCAAAAAGCGACCTTATCGTTCTTCACCCGCTGCCCCGTCTTGAAGAGATCCCCGTAAACACAGACGATGATCCGAGAACAAAGTTCTTTGAGCAGGCTAAGTACGGAATGTTCGCAAGAATGGCGCTTATCCTCACAATGATCGAAGAAAGCGAGAACCCTGTTCCGCAGATCATGCTGAGAGGCAAGGTTCACAATGAACTGACCTGCCCGAATTCCAAGTGCATCACCCATAAGGAAAGCTATCTGCCAAAATCCTACACGGAAACAGACAAGGAATATATCTGCGAGTTCTGCGACGCAAAGATCGCAAAGTAATACCAAAAACATCGGGACCGATACGCTAAAGTACCGGTCCCTTTTTTAATCGTAATATTCAATATCGGTAGCCTTTCCCGAAGCAAGATGCGTCTGTGTGTTTCTGTCCTTCGCCCTGTATTCCTCGTACATGACTTCCATTCTTTCAAGGATACGTCCCCTGTCCTCAGGCTGAAGAAGGCGGAATTTCAGAACCGCCTCACGCTCATATTTATCCAAAGTAAGCGAGCTGTCCGAGCGGTTCCCGAAAAGCAGATAATCGACCGTCACGCCGAAAAAATCCGACAGCTGAACAA
>USNJ01000217.1 GCA_900556055.1 uncultured Ruminococcus sp. | reverse complement strand
AAGCCGAATATTCCGATAAAATCGACATATCCACAGGCATTGAGCTGGGACTTCAGAACCATATCTCGGAATATCTTTATGAGCTTACGGACAATTACGATTTTGACCTTGTGATAGGTTCGATACATTTTATCGACGGGCTTGACCCGTATTATCCCGAGTATTTTGAGATGCATGGAAAGCACTCATATGAACGGTATTTTGAAGTGATGTACAGCCGCATAAAGAACATAAAATGCTACGATGTTCTGGGACATCTCGACTACATCACCCGCTACGGCAAAGATCACGGACTGACCTATTCATACAGGCAGTACGCCGACTATATCGATGAGATCCTCCGCCTTATCATCAGCGGCGGAAAGGCTCTTGAATGCAACACAGGCGTGCTTGCAAAGGGATATGACGAGCCTAATCCGTCCTTCGATGTGTTCAGGCGGTATAAAGAGCTGGGAGGCGAGCTTATCACATTCGGCTCGGACGCACACACGCCCGAACCGCTCGGTGTCGGCTTTGAAAGCTGCGGTGAAATATTAAAGTCGATAGGCTTCGGATATTACGCCGTTTACAGGCACAGAAAACCAACGATGGAACATCTCTGACCTGCTCACGGAAGCTCGGGCAGCACGTTACTGCGATAATAATGTACATTCACCTTATCAAATATGAACTGAAATGATAGTTTCGGGCAGTCACATCACGGCTGCCCGATTTTTTATCTTTTTTCGGCATTAAATATACTATTGTTATAAAAATTTATAAAATACTTATAGAATTCGCTTTAGAATGGAATATAATTATATTTGCAATATTACAAAGGGGGGATAATAATAAAAACACATTGAATTATGGGAATCTCTCGCCGCAAAACCACATATATCAAAGCTTTTGCGGCGATTTCTTCTCCATAATTCTAATGGTTTTTATTACAAAAGAATGATAGATAAAAAAGATTTCCGTCACAAGCTTCTGAGCCTTGTGATACCTATAACTCTCCAGCAGCTTATGATGGCGCTGGTCAGCTTCTCCGATGCGATAATGATGGGCTTTCTCAATCAGGACAGCCTTTCCGCAGTTTCGCTCGCAGGACAGATACAGTTCGTTTTCAGCCTGTTCGTTTTCTCGGTAACAAGCGGCGTTTCCATACTTGCGGCGCAGTATTTCGGCAAGGGCGATACAAACGCTGTTGAAAAGATACTCGGCATCGGCATGGGCATAATCGCTCCGATCTCGCTGATATTCACAGCCGCAGCATTTTTCTTTCCCGAAATGCTCATGAAATTCTTTACATCTGACAGCACACTTATTGAGCTTGGCGCACGCTACCTCAAAACAGTTTCGCTTTCCTACCTGCTTCAGGGCATCTCGCAGATATATCTCTGCATAATGAAAAACTGCGGCCATGCGGGAAAAAGCTCGCTTATCAGCTCGGTATCCGTTGTTATGAACATACTTATGAACTGGCTGCTTATCTTCGGAGTGGGATTTTTCCCGAGAATGGAGATCGCAGGTGCAGCTCTTGCAACGGTCATCGCAAAGGCAGCCGAGCTTGCATGGACTGTAATCATAATGCTCAGGAAGGACAGTGTCCGCCTGCGCTTTGGCTTTATTATACACCCCGACAAGGTGCTTCGCTCCGATTATCTCAAATATGCAATGCCCGTCCTCGGAAACAATCTTGTCTGGGGCATAGGCTTTTCAATGTACACAGTGATCCTCGGACATATGGGCACTGACGCAGCCGCTGCAAACTCCATCGCAAACATCATCAAGAACCTCGCTATATGCGTATGCGAGGGCGTTTCTTCGGCAACGGGCGTTCTTGTCGGAATGCTCCTCGGCATGGGAAAGCTGGACGAAGCAAAGGAATACGGCTCACGGCTTTGCAGAGTTTCGCTGATATGCGGTGCTGCATCGGGTGCGATAGTTCTCTGCGTTATACCGTTCATTCCGATGTTCACTACAATATCCGCAGAAGCTCAGAGCTATCTCAGAGTAATGCTCATCGTAAGCTCCTATTATGTTATCGGCAAGGCAATGAACATGACCGTTATCTCGGGAATATTCCCCGCAGGCGGCGACTCAAAGTTCGGCTTCAAGTGCGATACGATAACAATGTGGTGCGTTACTGTCCCGATCGGACTGATATCCGCATTTATTTTAAAGCTCCCCGCAGCAACAGTCTACGTCCTAATCAACATCGACGAGATAGTAAAGCTGCCCGCTGTTTACAGACATTACAAGAAATATCTCTGGCTCAATAACCTGACAAAATCCGAAGAACCGTCCGCCGACATATGCAGCAAAGAGGTGGCAGTATGCCGGTAACTGAGCTTAACGACAATCAGTCGGAGATAATAAAGTACAATGTCCCCGATATGCCGATAAAGTCTTTCACATCTAATCAGTATGATTATCCGACACTTTCATTCGTCAACCACTGGCATACGGACTTTGAATTCGCATATCTCAGAAAAGGCAGCATGATGTACAACGTAAACGGCGAAAATATCCCGCTCTGCGAAGGCGACATGATAATGGTGAACTCGGGTCAGCTGCATTACAACTGGTGGGAAAAGCCGTGCGACTGCGAATTTGTCTGCCTGATATTTCACCCGTCGCTGCTGGACCAGAGCATCTGCCGCATATTTCTTGACAAGATCTCGGGACACGGTTCCCCGCCGTACTGCATATTCCACGAAAATATAGCCTCGGAACGCAGCATGATATCGCTCGCCGAAACGGTATGCAGCTGCGCCGAAAGGCCGTATGACGGCTGCGGATTTGACATCATGAGCAGCATTTATAAGCTGTGCGGACTTCTCTATGAGCATTTCAAGGGAACTGAGATCCGCAGACAGCCAGACAGACGCAGGCTTGAATCCGTCCGCAGCATGGTCGGTTATATCCAGCAGCGATACGCCGAAAAGATAACTCTCGAGGATATCGCCGAAGCGGGCATGGTATGCAGAAGTGCCTGCTGCACGATATTCAGGGAATATCTCGGCAAAACTCCGATCGAATATCTCAATGAATACCGCATTTCCAAAAGCACCGATATGCTGAGAGAAAGCCGTGAGAATATCACGCATATCGCATCGGCATGCGGATTTTCCAATTCAAGCTATTTCACGGAAACATTCGTTAAGCTGATGAAATGCACCCCAAGAGATTACCGCAGCAAAGCAAATGCACAGGAGGAAAACTGATATGCTTATTAAAAACTTTCCCATCAAAACAGCAGGCTCGGGAGATAATGCATCGCTCACTGTCTATATTCTCGACGGATCGACCGATTATGAACACAGCGTCCGTCCCTTAGTGCTTATCTGTCCGGGCGGCGGATACGAATTCGTATCCACAAAAGAGGGCGAA
>USNJ01000216.1 GCA_900556055.1 uncultured Ruminococcus sp. | reverse complement strand
AGCACGGCAAGGTCGGCGTTCTGGAAATGAAAAACCACTTTGAGGAACAGGAAGTGTGGGATATGTGCGCCTCATCGGGATTTTCGATGAAATATATCTCAAGGTTATGCTTTAAAAATTCCGTCATTGCGTCCTTGATAAATACATTTGTGATAGCCTTTTTCGTCTGATTTTCGTAAGATGTCATAGTGGAGAAGGACGACGAAATGAGTACAAGACACTCTGAAACGTCCTCCCATTTGATAGCCTTTTCGCCCTTGTTATACTTGTTTCCCGCTTTAAGATAGCCGTCAATGGCAGAGAGAAATGCCCTGCTTACAGCCTTATCCGGCGATCCGCCGTGTTCAAGAAAGCTGGAGTTATGGTAGTATTCCAACAGCTTGACTTTGTTGGAAAATGTGAATGCGACCGACAGCTTGACCTTATATTCGGGCTTGTCCTCACGGTCGCGTCCCTTTCTTTCACCATCCCAGTACTGAAGGGAAGTAAGGTGATTATCGCCGACAATCTCTTTAAGATAATCGGATATTCCGTTTTCATAGTAAAATTCTTCGGTATCAAAAGTGCCGTCCTCATTTTCGTATTTGAAAACAAATGTGACCTTCGGGTTGACAACAGCCTGCTTTTTAAGCACCTCGGTGAAATATTCCTTTTCGATGTTTATGCTTGTGAATACTTCAAGATCGGGTTTCCAGCGTGTTTTTGTTCCGCTCTTTTTGCCGCTGTACGGTTCTTTTTTCAGTCCGCCGACATTTTCGCCTTTTTCAAAATGCAGGTTATATTTAAATCCGTCACGGTGTATCTCAACGTCCATATATTCAGAGGAATACTGAGTCGAGCAAAGTCCCAGACCGTTCAGACCGAGTGAAAATTCATAATCATCGCTGTTTTCGGAATACTTTCCGCCTGCATACATCTCGCAGTAGACAAGCTCCCAGTTGTAACGGTTCTCGTTTGAGTTGAAGTCAACAGGACAGCCTCGTCCGAAGTCCTCGACCTCAATGCTTTTGTCCTTAAAATATGTTACGATGATCTTATCTCCGTGACCGCCTCTTGCTTCGTCGATGGAGTTTGAGATTATCTCGAAAACAGAGTGCTTGCAGCCCTCCAGACCGTCAGAGCCGAAAATTACTCCGGGGCGCTTTCTGACACGTTCTGCGCCTTTTAAAGCAACTATGCTTTCGTTGTTATAATCGTTCTTTTTCTTGGGCATCTGTTATTATTCTTCTCCTTTCGCAGCGGGAGCTTTGAATGTGCATGCTACCCAGTCTTCCTTTTCGGCAATGTTTTCGAGGATATATCCGTTTGATTTCATTGCGTCAAGCACTTCCGCCGAACGCTGGGAAATTATTCCCGAAAGGATCAGCGATCCGCCGGGACGGATAAATCTGCCGAAAATTCCGCTCATGGCAATAAGCACATCCGCAACGATATTCGCAGTTATAACGTCAAATCCGCCGCCGATCTTTTCACGCAGCTCTTCATCGCCGATAACATTTCCGCAGTAGCATGTGTAGCTTTCCTCGGAAATATGATTTTTGGCCGCATTTCCCTTTGCGATCTTTACGGAATTTGCGTCAATGTCAACAGCTGTCGCTTCCTTTGAGCCGAGCAGGAGAGCAGCGATTGAAAGAATACCGCTTCCGCAGCCGAGATCAAGCACTCTGTCGCCGTCGTGAAGGATCTTTTCAAGCTGTTCAAGGCAGAGCTGAGTTGTGTGATGCTGACCAGTTCCGAAGCTTGATTCGGGATCAATTTCAAGAATAACTCTTGCATTTTCATTATCGCAGTTTTCCCATGACGGTTTGATAAGCAGCTTGTCGCCGATACGCAGCGGCTTGAAATACTGCTTCCAGTTGTTAGCCCAGTCTTCTTCACGGACATTTGCAAGCTCTACCGCAAGACGTCCGAACTTGTCCTCGGTATCTCTGCCTTTGAGTGCGATCATTTCCGAACGTATTGCAGACAGCATATCTGCACCCTGAGAATTTTCGGGGAGATATACGGTAACGCAGGTCTCGCAGTTTTTGAGATCCATAAGATCGTCATCGATGTAATCCCAGTTTCCGGTTTTGTCAGCGAGAAAATCCTCGAAATCCTTTGCGTCCTTGATAACAAAACCTGTCACACCTATGCAGAGAAGGCAGCCGCATACAGGTTCAATGCCTTCTGTTGTGGTATAAATATTGACTTCCGTCCAGTTCATTTGATCCAATCCTTTCAAAACTTACTTGAAAACATACATCTTTAATTATATTTGTTTTTGAAAAATAAAGCAAGCACTTTTACAAATAATTCACATAAAATAAATATTTGCAGAACGCCAAAAGAGCGGACTGAGTGTACAGTCCGCAGTATATCTGCTCATTTCACTGACATTGAGTGAAAGGGCTTATGCAATGTCCTTTATCTTGCAGACATCTATCCAGCCTGAGGAATTCGAGTATTTTTCCAGTTCGTCCGGGCTGAGTCTTACAGCACTGTTGCTGCTTCCTGCGGCGGGATACACAGTGTCAAAACGCTTGAGCGAAACATCAAGATATATCTTCACGCCGTTGTTCACTTCAAACGGACAGACTCCGCCTACGCTGTGTCCGACAAGCTCATCAACTTCCTCATATGTCAGCATCTTTGCTTTTGTGCCGAACTGCGCCTTGTATTTGCTGTTGTCTATTTTGGTGTCGCCTGCGCATACGATAAGAAGAGGCTCTCCGTTTGCGGAAAATGAGAGAGTTTTTGCTATCCACTGCGGGGGACATCGCAGAGCTTCCGCAGCAAGGTCAACAGTAGCTGACGATGTATTGAATTCCGTTATTCTGTCCGCCATACCGAGCTTTTCAAAATAATTCCTGACTTTTTCGATTGACATTTGCCTGATATTCCTTTCCTTAGAAATTAAGAATCCCGAGATGTTCGAGAAGTATCTTTACGCCGATAAGCACGAGAATAACGCCTCCTGCGAGTTCAGCGCCGCTTTTGAATTTCAGTCCGAATTTGTTTCCTATGTATACGCCTGCAAATGAGAACAGGAATGTTGTGATGCCGATAAGCGTGATCGACGGCACGATGGAAACCTGTAAAAATGCGAATGTCACACCGACAGCAAGTGCATCTATGCTTGTTGCGATAGCCAGAAGAAAAAGCTCCTTGATATCCAGCTTATATTCCTCATCTTCTTTTTCATCATCGGGCTTCATGGATTCGATCACCATTTTTCCGCCGATGAACAGCAGCAGAGCAAACGCTATCCAGTGGTCGTATTCGGTTATAACAGATTCAAACTGACATCCGAGCGCCCAGCCAATTAATGGCATAAGCGCCTGAAATCCGCCGAAGAAAAGTCCTATTATCGCTGCATTTTTGCCGCAGGAGCTTTT